>NZ_JBHXRK010000015.1:0-87399 GCF_042716875.1 Streptomyces sp. NPDC058646
TGAGTTGCCTGCGCGTCACGACCACAGTCCTACCGGGTTCCGCCCCGCGAAGAGGCCACAACCCAGGAACTGATCACGACACCACACAGGCCCTAGTACTCCAGCTGTAGATCGTGATCTTTGCGTTGTTGGGCTGCTTGGCGCTGGTAGTGGCCGGCACGGGCTGGCTCGGTCTGGTGCGGTCGCGCCAGTCGTCGGCGGGTCACGCCGTCGTGTCCGCCGGATGGCCGGACTCGGCGAAGGGCCCCCGGTCGGGGCGCAGCGAATAGAGCACCTCGTACACCTCGCGGCGGACCTCTACCGCTTCGTACGCGGCAGGGATTGTGCGGGCGAGCTCGGTCTCCCGGAACGCGTCGAGCACCTCGCGGCTCTCGAAGAAGTAGATGCCGCACACGTCGCCGGTTGCGCTGTCGCGGCCGTAGACCTTCTGCAGGAGACCGGGTACGTCATGGAAGCGGGGCCGCCGCTCCAGCAGGCGCCGCTCGAACTCCTGCGCATCGAGTCCGGATGTGATCCGGACGAAGAGGATGGCGGGCATGGAGTCATCTCCGTCCTTGAGATGCCCCCTGAGTCGAGTATAGCCAGCAGGCACATGGACAGTGATCTCGCTGGTCAGGGCCTGTGCGGACACAGGTGCGGCCACCGTTGATCATCGTGAGTTGTGTGGACTGACGAAGAGACGGTGGCCGCAGGTCACAGCATAGATCCCACCCGTTGGCGGGGTGCGTTCGAGGCCCTGATGGGCAGGATCGCGGGCCGCTTCGCACGGGTTGAACCCCGGCGCCGGGCCGGGTGGCTGGTGCTCGGTCTGCTGGCGGACCTGCCGCGCAAGAACTGCTGGACGATCGCGGAGTGGGCCGGGGATCCCACTCCGCACGGTTTGCAGCACTTGCTGTCCCGGGCGTCCTGGGATGCGGACACGGTCCGTGATGACGTCCGTGACTACGTGGTCGAGCATCTGCGTGATGACGCGGCGGTGCTGGTCGTCGACGAGACCGGCGACGTGAAGAAGGGCACGCACACCGTCGGGGTCCAGCGGCAGTACACCGGCACCGCGGGCCGGATCGAGAACTCCCAGGTCGCCGTCTACCTCGTCTACGCCGGCAGCCGCGGGCACGCCGCGGTGGACCGAGAGCTGTACGTTCCGCGCGCGTGGACCACCGATCCCGACCGCTGCCAGGCCGCGGGCATCCCAGAGGAACGGGCCTTCGCGACCAAGCCGGAACTGGCCGCCGTGATGATCGAACGGTTCCTGGACGCCGGGCACCACGCCGCCTGGGCGGCCGGGGACGAGGTCTACGGCGGCAACCCGAAACTGCGGGCCGCACTGGAAACACGCGGCATGGGCTACGTCCTCGCCGTCGCCTGCTCAGCCGGAATCACCACCCAGGCAGGCAAGTTCAGGGCCGACGCCCTGGCCGGCAAGCTGCCCAGGCGGGCCTGGCAGAAGCTGTCCGCCGGGGCCGGCGCGAAGGGGCACCGGTTTTACGACTGGGCCGTCATCGACACCGTCGACCCCGGCCCCGGGCACCGTCAGTTGCTGATCCGCCGCAACCGTGCCACCGGCGAACTCGCCTACTACCGCTGCTATTCGCCCGGGGCCGTGCCGCTGACCACCCTGGTCAGGGTCGCCGGATCAAGGTGGCGGGTGGAGGAGACCTTCCAGGCCGGAAAGGGTCTGGCCGGACTTGATGAGCATCAGGTCCGACGATTCGTGTCCTGGACCCGCTGGGTCACTCTGGCGATGCTCGCCCATGCCTTCCTCGCCGTCGTCCGGGCCGACGAACACGACCGGGCCGCCGACCCCGCCGACCTGATCCCGCTGTCCTGCAACGAAGTACAGCGACTGTTCATCGCCATCGTCGTCCAGTCCGTCCACAACACCGCCCACCGTCTCGCCTGGTCCAACTGGCGACGTCGCCATCAGGCCCGATCCCAGACCAGCCACTACCGGCGACAAGCCGCAACGCAGACATGAAGATCACGATCTACAGCTGGAGTACTAGAAGAGCAATTGTCCGTACGACCACTGACCCCTCGGAATCGATCAGCCAGGGAGCCCGGTGGCGGGGGCGGTGGTGCTGTCGGGGCGGCTCACCCGCATCACGAGCGGACGGTGGTCGGAGGCCTCGGTGTCCACCACCTCGCAGGCGGTGCGCGGCAGCAGCGTGAACAGATAGTCGATCTTCGTTCCGTCCTCGTACGTGGGACGCCCCTTCCGGGAGGCGTCGCCCTTCTGGTCGCACTCGCGGTAGGTCGCGTACAACTCCCGCGGCCAGACCCACGCCGTCGCGTTCTTGGCCCCCGGCGGCGGCGAGTTGAAGTCACCTCCGAGGACCGTGCGGTCGTCGGCGCCCGCCGCCGCCGCCGTCATCAGCGAGCGCAGCTGGTCGTCCCGGAACTCCCAGTCGGGGTGCGCCGTGTCGCTCTCGCGCAGCGCGATGTGCGCGTTGCACACCCGCATGCCCTGCGCCGGGACCCGGGCGCACAGGATCCCGCGGTGCAGGCCGACCGTGGGCTGCGGGGTGGGGACGGCCTCCGCGTCGGGGAGGGGGGAAGCAGCCAGCAGGCCGAGGCCGGCCCGGCCGCGGCCCTCACCGGTGCAGTCGACGAAGGTGCGCCTCCCCTCCGCGTCCACCTCCTCGTACGGCTCGAAGGCGCTGTGCCACTCCGGGCCGAGGCGTACGGCCGAGGCCACGAGGTCCTCCGAACACACCTCCTGGAGGAGCAGGACGCGTACGCCGAGGTCGCCGACCAGGTCGCGCAGCTGCTGGAACTTGTCCTTCGCGCCGCCCGTGTCCTCGCAACCCCACTGCTCCACACCGCACATGTTCCACGTGGCGAGGGCCACGTCGTCCGGATTCACGGCCGCCGTGACCGAGGCCGGCGCCTGCTGCGCGGACGAGCACGCCACGGAGGCCAACAGGCTCAGGGTCGCCACGGTGCGCCCCAGCCGGCGGCCCGGGAGCCGGTTCCCGGTCTCCATCTGTCTCTGCATCCGGACATCATTGAGTATGCGCCGGTCAACCCGTGCATCGGGGGCATCCGTGGCCTCGCGTACGTCGATGGCCAGGCAGCGAGGGTCAGGAGACCGACCTCCGGGTGGAGGAACCGCTCGGTGTCCCGCCCAGGCGGCGGCCAGGAGCCCCGCCCGGGTGCCGCACACCCCGGCTGCGGACCCGGAGACCGCCTCCGCCGCCGCGGACGAGGCCCCTCCCGCCACCGCCCGTCCCCTAAGGTGGGCGCGTGGAGACGAACACGAGTGCGGCCGCGAACGGTGACCGGGTGCTGTACGGATGCATGGGACTCGGCGGGAGCTGGGGCCCCGAACCCTACGGACCGCAGGACATCGACGCCGCCGAGGCGGCGATCGAAGCCGCCCTCGACAGCGGGATCACGGCCTTCGACCATGCCGACATCTACCGGCACGGGAAGGCCGAGGCCGTCTTCGGCGAGGTCCTGGCCCGGACCCCGGGCCTGCGCGCGCGCATCACGCTCCAGACCAAGTGCGGGATCCGCCTCGCCGACGAGGCCGGCCCGGGCCGCTACGACCTGCGCGGCGAGAGCATCCTGCGCCGCGTCGAGGAGAGCCTGGAGCGGCTGCGCACCGATGCGGTGGACGTCCTGCTGCTGCACCGGCCCGACCCCCTGGCGGACGTGGACTCGACCGCCGCCGCGCTGACGTCCCTGCACCGCCAGGGCCTCGTACGGGCGTTCGGCGTGTCCAACATGGGCGCGGCGCAGATCGCGCACCTGCAGGCGCGTCTCGACGTCCCGCTGGTGGCGAACCAGCTGGAGATGAGCCTGCACAGCCGCGACTGGGTGGAGGCCGGGGTCCTGCTCAACACGGCCGCGTCCACGGGCAACGGGTTCCCGCTCGGCACGCTGGAGCACTGCCGGGACCACGGCATCCGCCTCCAGGCCTGGGGCGCGCTGGCGCAGGGCCGTTTCACCGGCCGTCAGCAGACCCCCGCCGAACGGGCCACCGCTGACCTGCTCGCCGATCTCGCCGGCCGCAAGGGCACCACGCCCGAATCGGTCCTGCTGTGGTGGCTCGGCCGGCATCCGGCCGGCATCGCGCCGGTCATCGGCACGGCGCGGCCCGACCGCATCCGTGCCTGCCGCGACGCCGCCCTGCGCGAGCCCGACCTGACCCACGAGGAATGGTACGAGCTCTGGATCACCGCCCGGGGACTGCCGCTGCCCTGAAGTCGCGGGCGAAGGCCTCGCGGAAGCCCGGCCGTTCGACCGCGGCCTCGAAGGCCCGGGTGGCGCGCCGGAGCCCGGCCTCGTTCTCCTGGGCGGCGGTGAGTTCGGCGAGGTACGCGGGCAGGCTCAGCCCGTGGGCGGCGGCGAGGGCGGTGAGCCGTGCGTGGACGTCCGTGTCGACCTCGACGGTGATGGTGTCAGCCATGGTTCCGAGTATGCGTCTTCGCGGGGTGCGCGGGGAGACCGTTCACCCGACCCGGTGCTTGGCGCGCGCGATGACCAGGGCGACGTCGTCGTGGTCGTCCGGCCGGCGCAGGGCGTCCAGCAGCCGGTCGCAGGTCTCCTCCAGGGGGTTGCTGGTGTCGGCGAGCAGCCCCAGCAGCACGTCGAGCCGCTCGTCGATGGGTTCGTCGCGGGTCTCGACCAACCCGTCGGTGTACAGCACGAGTTGGTCGTCGGGTGCCATGGGTACGGTGGTGGTCTCGAACGGGATCCCGCCCACGCCCAGGGGTGCTCCGGTGGGCAGGTCGAGCAGTTCGGGCGGCTGCCCCGAGCGGATGAGGACGGGCGGCAGATGCCCGGCGACCGCGATCCGGCACTCCGACCGGTGCGGGTCGTAGACGGCGTAGACGCAGGTGGCGATGGTCTCCTCGAGCGCGGCGGTGGTGCGGTCCAGCTGCTGGAGCACCTGGGTCGGGTCGAGCGCGAGTTCCGCGAGGGTTCGGGTGGCCGTACGCAACTGCCCCATGCTGGCCGCCGCGTTGATGCCGCTGCCCATCACGTCGCCGACCACGAGGACCATGCTGTCGTCCGGCTGGGCGATGGCGTCGAACCAGTCCCCGCCGATCTCGCTGCTGGCCGCCGCGGGCCGGTACCGGTAGGCGACCTCCAGGCCGGCGGAGTACGGCGGATGGTGGGGGAGCAGGTGCTGCTGGAGGGCCAGCGCGGTGTGGTGCGCGTTGCGGTACCAGCGGGCGTTGTCGATGCACACCGCGGCGCGGGCGGCCAGTTCACCGGCCAGGACGATGTCGTCGTCGTCGAAGGGCAGCGGGTTGCGGGTGCGCTTGAGGTCGAGGGCGCCGAGGACCTCCCCGCGGGCGATGAGCGGCACGGCCAGGTACGAGCGCAGCCCGGCACGTGCCAGCAGGGCCGCCGCGTCGTCGTCCCGGGCGATCCGCGAGAGGTCGCTGGCCTGCACGTGGGCCACGAGCACCGGGTGGCCGGTGGTCACCGACTGCGTGACCAGCCGGTCCGCGTCGTACTGGGCGACGTCGCCCGGCGGGTCCGCGGCCCGCACGGCCTCGCTGGGGAAGGCGGCCGCGAGGGCCAGGGCCCGGAAGACCGCCGGCTCGTGCGAGGAGGACTTCAGGCTGGGACGGCCTTCGAGGACCGAGTCGAGGATGTCGACCGCAGCGATGTCGGCGAGCTCGGGCACGACGACGTCGGCCAGCTCGCCGGCGGTCTGGTCCAGGTCGAGCGTCGTGCCGATGCGGACGGTCGCGTCGGCGATCAGGGCGAGCCGCCGGCGGCTGTGCGCGACCTCCTTGGCCGCCTGGTGGCTCTGCGTGACGTCCACCACGGAGGTCGCCAGGCCCAGTACCCGCCCGGTGGCGTCCTCCAGCCGGTAGTACGACACCGACCAGGCGTGCTCCGTCCGGTCGCCGTGGGTGTGACCGGCGGTGAACTGGTCGACCAGCGGCCTGCCGGTGGCGAGCACCTGGCGCATCGCCGCCTCGACGGCCTCCGCGTCGTCCAGGAAGGAGAGGGCCTCCCGGACGCCCCGGCCGATGTGCTGGACGGCGGGGAGGCCGTTGATGCGCTCCAGTGTGGGGTTGACCAGCACGTACCGCAGCTCCGTGTCCAGCACCGCGAGCCCGATCGGGGACTGCGCCACCAGGCGCGCCGACAGGGCCAGGTCCCGCTCCAGCTGCCGCAGCCGGGTGCGGTCCGTCGCGATGCCGAGGGCGTACAGGTCGCCGTGCTCGTCGAGCAGCCGCATGTTGCGGAACTCGACCAGCCGCTGGCTGCCGTCCTTGTGGCGTACGGGGAAGGCCCCGGCCCAGTCCCCGGCACCGCCCATGACGCGCGCGAACAGCTCCGTCACGAGCGACAGGTGGTCCTTGGATGCCAGCAGTGCGGCCGCGGGCCGGCCGAGCGCCTCCTGGGCGGCCCAGCCGAACAGTTGCTCGGCCTGTGGGCTCCACAGCGCGATCCGGCCTTCGGCGTCGAGGACGACCGCGGCCACGTTCAGTACGTCGAGCAGCCCGCTGGGCGCGGAGGCCCCGCTCCGGCCGGTCAACGCGTCGACGGGGCGTTCCGCGGGGGGACGCGCCGCGGAAGGGTGCTCCGCGGAGGGGCGGCCGCGGGCCGGTCGAGCATCCTCGGCTCCGAGGGCGTCGCTCGTGCCGCTGGTGCCGCTCGTGCCGCTCGTGTCGCTGGCGTCCATCCGCACGCCCCTTCAGGTCGCCGGTCGCCGGTCGTCGGCCCGTCGCCGGCCGACCGCAGGCGGACCGGGGCTCGCGGGCTTCGTTCCATCCTCCCCCCGTCCCCGTCCCCTCGCTGGCCGGAAGACTCCTCAGGCCCTCGCTTTGCTGTCAATATGTGTCACCACTGGCGGGAAAAGCAGCCTCGGGGCCTGCCGCCGCCGACCCGGTGCGACCGGACCGGACGGTCTGTGAGAAGCTCCGCACCGCATGGAGCGCAGTCCCGCCGTCACCGCTGTGACCAGGGGCTTCGCGAGGAAATCATAGGGGCGGGGAACGTGGCGAAGAACGACGACGGCAGGCCGGACATATCCGACGAGGAGTGGGCGCGCTTCGTCCAGGAGGTGCAGCAGCGCGAGCAGGAGGCGCGGCGGGAGCGGGCCGGGCGGGCCGGGCGGGCCGGAGGCGCTCCGGAGGTGCCGCAGGAGCCGTCCGCGCGGGCGCGGATGGTGACCGAGCGGCTCCGCCGGGAGGACGAGGAGCGCGCCCGCCGGCAGCCTCGACGCTTCGGCCGGTCCGCTCCGGTCCGCAACGAACCGCCGGGCTGGCGGACCGGCCCCACATGGCAGGAGCGCACCGGCCGGGCAGCGGCCCGGCGGCGCCTCAAGGCGGTGCCGGCCGTCGTCTTCATCGCCGTCCTCGCCCTGATCGCCGTACGGCCCGAGCTGGTCATCGACCGGCTCACCGGCAAGGCCGAAGCCCGGAACGCCCCACCGCTCCCCGCGGAGTCCGTACGTCCGACCGCGCCTCCGGAGGACCTGCACCCGGACCTGCCCACCCTCCAGGAGCCGTTCCGCGGCTCCCCGGCCCTCCAGTGGGCCGACGGCGCCGCGGGCATCGAGGTGCCGCCGGCCCAGGCCGTCGGCGCGATGTCCCAGGAAAAGGTGGCGCGGGCGCTGGAGCAGGCGAAGGCCTTCCTGGTGGCGACCAACCTGGACCCGGCCGCCCTGCGCGGCGAGCGCCCCGGGGCCGCGCTGGAGCTGCTCGACCCGGCGGACCGGCAGACGCTGACCTGGCTGGACCAGTCCCTGGCGCGGCCGACCAGGGATCACGACCCGATCGTCCTGTTCACGCGGTTCGACCCGGCCGAGGTCAAGCCCGTGGGCGACGTGGTGAAGGTCCGCGGCCGGATGTGGACGGAGCCCGGCAAGGACCCTGGCCAGGCCCACGTACGCGCCGACTACACCTTCGTCTACCCGCTGGCCAAGGCGAAGAAGGGTTCGGACCGGGTGGAGCGGACCATCGTGCGCCGCGAGATCACCTTCTCGATCGCCGACCCGCGCACGTGGGAGGCCACCCCGGGCACGATCCGGCTCGTGGAGTTCCTCAACGACGTCACCAACACCGCCTGCGACCGGTTCGACGGCTACCTGCACCCGGGCTTCGACGAGGACCCGGCGGCCGGGCCGACCCCGTCCGGGACGCCGTTGGACCCCTACGACCGGAGCAAGGGCATCGAGACGGCCTCGGAGGAGGGCTGCGGCGCGGCGTCCCGCTCCTGACCGTCCGCACAGGGACCGGACGCAGGGCAGGGGGTCGGGATCGGGAGCACAATGGTGTTCATCAGCGGCGGCGGAGGACCTGATGGCGGCACCTCAGGACTGGCACATCACCAGCGGCTCACCCGGCCCGGAAGAGGTCGCCGCCGTGACGGTGGCCCTCTCCGCCGTCCTGGCCGCACGCGCAGCGCAGGTGGTGGAGGCGGCCGCGGGGGCCGAGCACCGGCCGCCGGCCCGCTGGTCGCCCGCGACGGCCCGCCGCCGCGCGGTGACCTCCTGGACCGCGGGCTCCTACCTGGGCTGGCGCCGCACAGCCTGACCCACCACGATCCCGATCACCCTTGACCACAAGGACATCGGCACGGTCTGGCCGGGACGCCCGACCCGCTCGACGACGGGCTCCCCGAGCGCCTCGCCCTCGCCGCGGCGGCAGCCGTCAGCTCCGGCCCGAGGCGGCCAAGGCCCGGGCCCTGCGCCTCCTGGGTGTGCCGGCCTGCCGGGCCCCCCGGTGAAGGCGGCCCTGCTCGCCGACGTGGCCGGGGTCGCCCGGATCGCCGCCGACCGGAAGGCTGCCTGCTCGGACACCCCGGGGTTGTTTACCATACGGGTCGACCCGTATGGTAAATCTTATGAGCTCCTCTCCGTCCCCCAGGGGACGTCCCAGGGACCCCCGCTCGCACGAGGCGATCATCGGCGCGGCCACAGAACTGCTGATCGAGGTCGGCTACGCCGCGACATCGATCGGGGCGGTGGCTGCCCGCGCCGGTGTCGGCAAGGACACGGTCTACCGACGGTGGCGGGGCAAACCGGAGTTGGTCTTCGAGGCCGTGTTCACGACCACCGACCAGGCTCCGGTCCCGGACACCGGAACGCTGGCCGGGGACCTGACCGCACTGCTGCGGAGTCTGGTCGACGAGTTCCACGCACCGGCCGCCGCAGCGGCGCTGCCGGGGCTGCTCGCCGACTTCGCCGCCGATCCGGTACTGAAGGCGCGCATCCGCAGCGACTTCCTGGCCCCCTCGAAGGAGCGGCTGCTGATCGTCTTCGAACGTGCCGCGGCACGCGGGGAGATCGCGGCCGGCACACCCGTGGATCTGGTCCTGGACACGCTGGCAGGAGCCGTGTTCTTCCACGTCGGTCTGGTCGGGGAGCACCCCGACCGCCAGCTGGCCGACCGGCTGGCTGCTGTCGTCGCCAAAGGAATCGAGATCCGATGAACGGCTGGCTGCTCGCAGCAGGCATCACCGCGTCCGGTGTGGCCGCAACGCACATCGCCGGCGGACACCGGGACGTGGTGCGCCCGCTGCTGTCCTGCGCACTCGCGGACGAACCCAAGCGCGTCCTTCATGCCGTCTGGCACATGGTGAGCGTCGACCTGGTGCTCTCCGCAGCCGCCTTGGTGTACCTCGCGCTGGCGGACGATACGTCAGCGACCGGCCTGATGGCGTGGTTCGTGGCTGCGCACTTCGTGGCGTACGCAGCCGCCTTCCTGGTCGTCACGCTGTCGGTCGGCTGGCCGAAGCCACTGCTCCGGCTGCCGCAGTGGATCCTCCTCCTACCGGTCGCGGTCCTGACAGGGGCGGGTGCGGCGTAGGACAGCCCTCACTCGCCCCGCCCATGGCCCGGGTTTTCACCGATGCGGACGTGGCACCACGGCGGGCGACGTCCAGGCCGCGGTACGGCCGGCCGGCGCAGTAGGGACGCGTTCCGCTGATGCCGACCACGTCGAACTGTGCTGTGACCGAGGTGCGGAGCTCCACGATCCCGGCGTCCACCACCGCTTCGCAGGCGTACGCGTTCGCCGCGGCGGGTGCCGCCCGCGGGCGTTCGGGTTCACGCGCGAGGCCGGGCGCGGGGACCTCCGCCGGACCGGCAGGGTGCGCAGGTGTTGCGACGCCGACCGGGCGCGCACGCAGGGCACGTTTCCCGTCCATTCAAGGCTCCGCGCTGCGTCCCGCGTGTTCGGAGGGCTTCCCCCATGGGGCATGATCGGGGGATGTCTGAACGCATCATTGCCGCCTGTGACGGAGCGGCGAAGGGTAACCCGGGGCCGGCCGGATGGGCGTGGGTCATCGCCGATCCACAGGGCCGTCCCCAGCGTTGGGAGGCCGGACCACTGGGACGGGCCACCAACAACGTCGGCGAACTGACCGCTCTGCAGCGCCTGCTGGAGGCGGTGGTGCCGGGCACCGCCGTGGAGGTGCGCATGGACTCCCAGTACGCGATGAAGGCCGTCACGCAGTGGCTCCCGAACTGGAAGCGCAACGGCTGGAAGACCGCATCGGGCCAGCCCGTCGCCAACCGCGAACTCGTCGAGAGCATCGACGGACTGCTGGCGGGCCGTGACGTGACCTTCCGCTACGTTCCCGCGCACCGCGAGGACGGCGACCACCTGAACGCCATCGCCGACCAGGCCGCCAGCGACGCAGCCCTCACCCAGCAGCCCGCCGGGACGGCTCTGGGAGCCGCGGAGATGCCGGTCCCGGCGCCGGTCCGCAGCGCGCCGTCACGCGCCAGGTCGGGATCCGGGTCCGGGGCCGCGAAGAAGGCCGGGGCCGCGGGCGCCCGGAGCAGCGCAGGGCCGCGGGCCATCAAGGCGAAGTTCCCGGGCACCTGTCCGTGCGGCAAGCCGTACGCGACGGGCGAGATGATCAGCAAGAACGGGGCCCGCTGGGGCCACCAGGCCTGCGCCGCCCCGTCGGACGTCCCTCCGGACACCCCGTAGGAGGCACCGGGCCCGGCGTCCGGCTGTCAGGCGTCAGGTCGGCAGGCCGGCGTCGGCCTCGCGGTGCATGCCCGTGCACAAGGCCCAGACGATGAAGAGGTTGACGGCGATCAGGACCAGGGCCCACAAGGGGTAGTACGGCAGCCACAGGAAGTTGGCGATGGCACCCAGACCGGCCACGGCCACCCCGAAGAACCGGGCCCACAGGGCTTTGCTGATGACGGCGCAGCCGGCGAAGACGAGGGCGATGCCCAGGATCAGGTGGACCCATCCCCAGCCCGTCAGGCTGAACTCGAACACGTAGTGGCGCGTCACGACGAGCAGGCTGTCCTTGGCGAGGGCCGCGATCCCTTCGAAGATCGCCATCGCTCCACCGAAGATCATGAAGGATGCTGCCAGGACGGTCGTACCGGACGTGGGCGCGTGCGTGGGGCTCGGGTGTCTGGGGCCGGTTCGGGCACCGGCGGCGTCACTGGCCATGTCGATCTCCTCGGTGGCAGAGCCGGCCTGGCGCGGCCAGGACCAGCGCGATCCCCTGTTTCAGCCTGTCACGGCGGCCCTACCTCGGCACTCCGGCCCCCGTCCCCGGCCGGTTCCCACAGCCCCGTGAAGGCCGTTCACGCAGGTCAGGGGGGTGCGCAGGCCGGCGGGGCCGGACTGATGCGGCTTGATCGGCAGGCCACCGTCTCGCCCCTGCCGGCGGGCGCCGACGTCTTCCCGGCGTGTACGAGCCGTCGGGGCGCCGGCCCTGCCACCCTCGACCCCATGGATGTCAGCACCTTCGACGCCCTGTTCTCCGCCAGTCGTCCCGCCCTCGTCGGCTTCGCGTGCACGCTCCGCCTGCTGTCCCGGGGGCGCGGCGACCGCCGCTCCGCCGAGCGTTCCTAGGACGCGGGTGAGTCCACCGGCCGGGCCGCCTCCGGGAAGTCTTCCGGCGCCGGCGGGCGGGTGAAACGCGGTCCGGCCGCCAGGGCGGCCGCGCCCGCCGTCAGCGAGATCAGGCCGCCCGCGTACAGCACCCAGCGGACGCCCCACTGCTCCGAGAGCCAGCCCGTGAGGAGGGCGCCCAGCGGTGTCGAGCCCTGGAAGATCAAGGTGTACAGGGCCATGACGCGGCCCCGGTAGCGGGGGTCGCAGCCGAGCTGGACGCGGTGGTTCGACGCCTGGGCGAAGTACATCATCGCGAAGCCCGTCAGGCCGAGGAGCAGGCAGGCGACCGGCAGGGTCGGAGCGAGCCCGGTCACCGCCTCCAGCGCACCGAAGGCCAGCGCCGATCCCGCCACCACCGCGGCCGTGGGGCGCCCGCGCCGGGCCGTCGTCGCGAAGGCGGCCAGCAGCGAGCCGGCCGCCAGGGCGCTGCTCAGCAGGCCGAAGGTGGCCGAGTCGGTGCGGAACTCCGTCTTCGCCAGCAGGGGCAGCGTCAGCTGGAAGGTGAAGCCGACCAGGCCGAGGACGCCGACCAGGGCCATCGGCAGGAGGAGGTCCGGGCGCCGCCCGATGTAGCGCAGGCCTTCCGTCACCCGTGCCTTGCCCGGCCGCACGGCGGGCCGGTGCAGCTCCGCGGGCCGCATCAGCGCGACGCTCACCACGGTCGCGAGGTAGCTGAGCGCATTGACCAGGACGACCGGCCCGACATCGACACGGGCGATGAGGAAGCCCGCGACGGCCGGACCCACCACGCGCGCCGCGTTGAAGTACGCGGCGCTCATCGCCGAGGCGTTCGGCAGCAGCTCGCCGCCCACCATCTCGCCGACGAACGAGATGCGGGTGGGCGCCTCGACCGAGTTCACCGTGCCCAGCGCGAGGGCGAACAGCCAGATGTGCCACAGCCGTACGGTCCCCAGCAGCACCCAGAGCCCCAGCGCCAGGGCCAGCACCCCGAACGCCAGGTTGGCCAGGATCAGGATCCGCCGCTTGTCGTAACGGTCGGCCAGCCGCCCCCCGTACAGCGTCAGCAGCAGGACCGGAGTGAACTGCAGGGCCGTCACCGTGCCGAGCGCCGTGCCCGAGTTCCCCGAGAGGTCCAGGACCAGCCAGTCCTGTGCGATGACCATCATCCAGGTGCAGGTCACGGACAGGAGCTGGCCGAAGACGAACAGCCGGAAGTTGCGCACCGACAGCGACTGGAAGGTGCGTTTCAGGGTCTTCACGGTTCGGTCGATGCGGACATGGTCGCTCCGCTCGCGCGATCATGCGGGGAGGCGCGCGTCACGCGGTACCGTGCAGCGGGTCGGGCCGGCCGCCGGGGTCAGAACCTGATGCGGGCGGCGACCGGCAGGTGGTCGCTCCCGGTCTCCGGCAGCGTCCTGAGGTCGGTGACCGTCAGCGACCGGGTCAGGATCTGGTCGATCCGCGCGAGCGGCAGGGCCGCGGGCCAGGTGAACGCGAAGTCCGGTCCGGCGCCGTCCAGCCGTGCGGTGACCGGGGCCAGACCGCGGTCGTCCACCGTGCTGTTGAGGTCCCCCAGCAGGATCACCCGCTCCAGCGGCTCGGCGGCGAGGGCCCTGCCGAGGAGGACGGCGCTGTCGTCCCGCAGGCCGGACCGGAAGCCGCTCGGGCCGAGGCGCACGGACGGCAGGTGCGCGACGTACACGGCGACCTCGCCCTGCGGGGTACGGGCGGTCGCCCGCAGCCCGCGGTCCCAGCCCTCCCCGATCCCGTCGGGCCGGATGTCCACCGGCCGGACGTCGGAGAGCGGGTGCTTCGACCACAGACCCACCGTCCCCTGCGCCGCACGGTGGGGGTACTCGTCAGCGAGGGCCGCCTCGAAGGCCGGCAGCGCCGCGGGCGTCAGCTCCTCCAGGGCGACCAGGTCGGCCCGGGCCCCGGCCAGCGCCCTCGCGGTGCCCGCCGGGTCCGGGTTGTCGTCGCTGACGTTGTGCTGGACGGCGGTGAACCCGCCCGCGGGGCCGCGACAGGGCAGCAGCAGGCCGCCGAAGAGCCCCAGCCAGGCGGCGGCGGGCAGCAGCACGGCGAGCAGGGCCGTACGGGAGCGCCGCAGGAGGGCCAGGCCGGCGAACACCGGAACGGCCAGGCCGAGCCACGGGAGAAACGTTTCGAGGAGGCTGCCGAGGTGGCCGGGCGTGTCCGGCACGAGGGAAGGGAACCCCAGCAGGAGGGCGACCAGTACGGACAGCACCGCGAGGAGACGCCCACCCGCCGACGGCACGGCGCCTCCAGGACCTCCTCGCCGCGGACGCCCCGGACGAGACCACCCCGACAGCCCCGGACGAGACCGCCCCGGCCGCCCCGGCCGCCCCGGCCGCCCCGGCCGTCCTGCTTCCCCGTTCCCCGGCATCCCCGCTCCCGTCGGATCCGCGCGGGTCGTGGCCCGGCGTCCGGTCCCGGCCGATCCCGCACGGTACAAGGACGCCCGACGCCCAGCCGCGGTTCCGCTCCCGGTCCCCTGAGCAGGACAGGGAGCGGGGCGGGCACACGCCGGGGTGCGCCCGCCCGCTCTGCGTCGGTCAGCGCCGGTCCAGTTGCGCCGCCGAACGGGCCAGCGCGTCGGCGGCCGTGGCGCACCGCCGGGCCAGGGCCTCCAGACGGGTACGGAAGGCGTCGGCCTGCACACCCTGCCGGTCGAGGGTCGCGGCGTCCGCCCGCAGCCGTTCGGCGTGGTCGCGCAGGGCGGTGGAGTGCGCGTACAGGCCCTCCGCCGCACCGGGCCGGCCGGCTGCCGCCGGACGCGGGGCCGGGATCTCCGTCACGCGCTCCTCCAGGGGGCGAAGGCGTTGGTCACACCGGACAGGGCCGGACCCAGCTCGGGGTGGTGCCGCAGCAGCACGGTGACCATGGTGTTGCGGTCCACCCACTCCAGGCCCTCGGCGGTGTAGACCTCGGGCCGGTAGTCCGTGGTGAAGAAGCGGTCGCTCTTCAGGCGCCGGCTGGCCATCAGGATGAAGATCCGGAAGAGCGAGTCGCTGAAGCCGAACCCGGCCGGCCTCGGCTCCGCCAGGTTCCCGACGAGCGTGTCGACGCGGTCGAGCCTGCCCTCGTACAGGTCCCTGATCAGCGCGGTGTCGCCGGGGTGCCCCCCGGTCAGCTCGTCGAAGGAGGCGACGGGCCGCTTGCGCAGCATCTGCCGGTAGGCGTTGTAGCGCGGGATGCCGCGCTCGCGGTCGCGCAGGACGTCGACGGTCCCGAGGTCGAGGTGCTCACCGGTGAGCCGGGCAAGGTTCCGCAGCCCGTCCGGGTGGTTGTGCAGGACGAGGGCACCCGGATGGGCGGTGCCGAAGGTGTAGAAGAGGTCGCTCATCCCGAACTCGTCGACCGACCTGCGGGTGGTCCGGCCCTGCAGGTCCTCGAAGCCGACGGCTTTGCGCACGGCCCCCGAGCGGTGGTCGCGGACCGTCACCTCGTCCGGGATCAGCGGGTGCAGCCGGTACGCCGAGACGAACTCCTCCGTCATCGAGAAGGGGGCCGCGTGGTGGTCCGTCGGCGAGCCGAGGATGCCGCTGAGCAGTTCGCCCTTGCCGATCCGCCCGTACTTCCGGCTGACCCAGCGGGGCAGCATGCCGTACCAGTTGGCGTCCATACCCCGCTTCAGGACGGGGGTGTCGAGGATGCCGGGGGTCCACTCCACCGTGTGGATCTTCGCCATGAGCGCCGCGTTGACGAGCCGGGCCGTGTGGAAGAGCCGTTCGTCGGCCCAGGTCGGGTGGTGGGAGCGCAGGTGGTCGCAGATCGCGTTGTGCTCCTTGGCGAACAGCGTGTGGAGCAGCGACAGGCCGGTCCAGTAGTCGCTGTTCATGCCGGTCGCGTCCAGGCACTCCATGCCGGGACGGGGATCGGCGGGCAGCCGGCCGTCCTCGACGCGCAGCTTCCCGTACTCGCCGGTCCGCAACGACCTGCACCGGGCCTCGTCGCTGCCGTAGATCTGCGAGCCGTCCCACCAGTGCGTCACGGTGTTCTCGTACGTCGGCGGGGAGTCCGGGCCGGTGTGGGCCACCGGGTCCGGCCGGGTGCGGTTGACCCGCATCGGGCAGCTGCCGCCCGTCCGCTCCCAGTCGTCGTCCGCGGCGAGCGGGACGGTGAACGGCTCGGCCTCCTCGTTGTCGCCGTGGTTGGCCCAGCCGTGGTTCTCGAAGTGGATCCAGGCCGCCGCCAGCAGGTTGAGCGTGGGCGCAGGTACGAAGCCGCGGCGCGCCAGCAGCTGCCGGCTGATCTCCCGGGGGCTCGGCGTCATCAGCTCGGCGTCGGAGTCCGGGAAGACCAGGTGCAGCGGCGCGTTGCGGTCCAGGCGGGTGCCGGCCCTGCCCATGTCCTCGTCGTACGGGTCGTAGCCCGAGCCGTCGTACGAGCGGTAGGGAGCCAGGCCGGCGCTGGGGCGGCGCGGGCGTTCACCGCCGGCGCCGTAGGTGTCGTACAGGTTCCGCCGGCGCAGGTCGTCCCGGAGCACCGAGAGGTTCAGCAGGCTCAGGGGGGTGGGGAGTTCGTGCCATTCCCGGGTTCGGTTGATCCGCTCGAACGCCGCGGAGGCGAGCCGTTCCAGGAGCCCGGGAGGGCCCTGCACGGGCCCCGGAGCCCGCCCCGGGACGGGGGCCGGGCCGGTG
This sequence comes from Streptomyces sp. NPDC058646, assembly GCF_042716875.1. Taxonomy (NCBI): domain Bacteria; kingdom Bacillati; phylum Actinomycetota; class Actinomycetes; order Kitasatosporales; family Streptomycetaceae; genus Streptomyces; species Streptomyces sp. NPDC058646. Next base: position 16,472 of record NZ_JBHXRK010000015.1, read on the forward strand.
CGGGCCGTGGCCTGGGCGGGAACCGCCGCGGAATCCGTCGCGCTCGGCGCGCTCGGCGTCGGCACGCTCGTGCCGGTCGTGTCAGTCGTGTCAGCCATCGTGCTTGGTCGTTCCTCAGCGGTCGTAGAGCTGGAAGAGCCGGGTGGCCATGACCCGGCCGCGGTAGGGCGCGAGTTCCGCGTCGACGTGCGCGCTCGCCTCCGGCACGTCGAACTCGAGGTTGTGTGCGTACCGGTTGGCGGGCATGGCACAGCGGGAAGGCGTGCGTGTCGTCGGTCCAGGTGAACTCGGTGAACTGCGCGGGCAGCGCGTAGGGGGAGACCGCCGAACGCCCCTCCAGGCTGGGCACCACATCGTGTTCGTTGACCAGCGAGCACACCCGGGTCCGGGGGTCCGCGGGACGCTTGCCGTCGATGGGCGAGCCGATCGCCACGACGTGGGTGACCCGGTACACCGCGCAGAAGTCCCGGTCGGCGGCCAGGTTCATCGCGGTGATCCCGCCCAGGCTGTGCCCGACCAGCGCGAGTTCGGTGCCCGAGGGGACGACCGACCGCAGTGCCCTGGTGACGGCCCGGGAGTACGGTGTCGCGGGCCGGGACACCGCGTTCAGCGCGCCCAGCAGGTCCTGCGGGCTCTCGCCCCGCACCCCGGCCATGCCGGCGAGCTGGACGACGTGGCGCGTCACCCCGTCGGGCCCGGCCACCTGCTGGACGAGGAGGGTGCCGCCGGTGCCGAAGGTCCCGATGTTGCGGATGTAGCCGGTGATGGTCCCGGAGCGGTCGAGTCGCTCCAGCAGGGCCCGGTCGGCCCGTTTCCGTTCGGCACGCCCGGGACCGCGGTCCAGGAGGCTCCAGAGCCGGCCGGCGATGCCGAGGAAGGGCTCCGCGGCGGTCAGCGTGCGACCGGTCGCGATCTCCCACCCCGCCTCGTCGTTGAAGGGGTTCTCGTCGGTCAGGGCGTTCCACGCCACGATGTCGGCGAAGGAGGGGGCGAGCAGGGCGAAGGCGCGTTCGGCGCCCTGGTTCCCGATGATCCCCTTGAACACCCGTACGGCCTCGGCCTGCCGGTCCTCCTCGATGGCGCGGATGACCCGGGCGGTGTCGGGGTCCTCGAGCAGTTCGGGGTGTTCCACCGCAGCGGCCCGGACACGGGCCTTGAGGCCGGTGACGGCGAGGGAGACCGCGAGGCTCTCGCGACCGGTGAGGACCCCCGCGAACCAGGCGGCGCGGGCCAGCGGCCCGCGTCCCTGCGGGCCCCAGCCGAATCCGGCGGGGTCGGTGAGGGCGCGCAGCAGGCCACGGCGCGCGGCGGGCGGGACCCCGGCGCCGAAGGCGAGGCCCGTGGCGTGGCGGGCGGCCTCCCGCACGGCGTCGGCGGCCTCGGCCAGGTCGCGGCAGATCTGGTGCAGGCAGGCCACGTCCGGTTCGGTGACGGCCTGGACGGGGCCGCGGGGAGCGGCCGGAGCGGCGGCGGCTTCGGGCACGGATCGTCGTCCCTTCGGTCAGCGTGCGGTGAGGGTGAGGCGGACGGTCGTCGCGTCCAGGGCGCCGGGCAGCGGCCGGTCCGGGTCGAGCACCGGGCGTCCTCCGGTGACCCGGTGGCCTCGCAGCACCTCGGCGCAGACCGCCGCGGTCACGAGCAGACCGAGCCGGTCGCCGGGGCACCGCCCGCCGCCGTGCCCGAAGGGGGCCATGAGGGTGTCCGTGTCGGCACCCGGCGCCAGCCAGCGGCCCGGCACGAAGAGGTGGCCGGCCGGCACCTGTTCGGGGTCGCGCTGGTGGAAGCCCATCGGTGCGAGCACGTGGGTGCCGGCCGGGTAGGTCACCCCGCGCCATACGGTCTCCGCTCGGGTGACCCGTACGAAGTCGGGCACCACCGGGTAGAGCCGCACGGCCTCCTGTACGCACGCCCGCAGCCGGGACGCTTCGGCCGTTCCGGTGTCCCCGGCCACCGCGTCCTGCTCCGCCGGGTGGGCGGAGAGCAGCAGCAGGGTCCGGGCGGCCACGAACGCGGCAACGTCCAGGGCGAGCAGCCAGTGGTGGGCCTGGCCGACCACGTCGACCTCCGCGCCGAAGGCGGTGTCGGGCGCGGCGAGGGCCCGGCCGAGCAGGGTGTGCCCGGGGGTGCGGGCGGCGTACTCCTTCAGACGCGCGTCCGCCCGGGCGTACAGCCGCTCGTTGGCGGGGGTGCGTGCCTTGCGCAGGCCCAGCCAGTTGGCCTCCTCGCGGAGGGTGACCAGCCCGCGGTGCAGCTCCTCGTCGTCGCGGGCCAGGTCACCGAGGACGAGGCGGCGGGAGATCCGCTGGAAGGCGCGCAGCAGCTGCGGGTAGTCCAGTACGGGTCCGCGGGTCAGCGGGGCGCACTCCTCGGCGATCACGGCCAGGTACGGGGTGCAGGACGGGTGGACCGTCCGGTCGGGCGCCAGGGCGTGGTCGTTGACCTCGCGCCGGGCCTTGCGCAGGGCACCGTGGGAGCAGATGACCCCGGTGGGCTCCAGCACGCCGAGCATCTTGACCTTGTCGACGGCGTCCATGGCGAGGCTGTCCACCGGCTCGGCGAAGAACTGCCGCACGTCGGCCGGGTCGAGGAGCACCAGAATCTCGCCGGAGAGCGCGCGGAGCCGGACGGGCGCACCGCCGTGGCGGGCGCGCAGGGCCCGGAACGTGGCGGCCGACCAGCCGTACTGGTTCACCGCGGCCAGCGCGGAGACCAGCGGGGGACGCGGGGCGGAGATGCCCTTGACGAAGGTGGGCAGGGTGTGGGTCAGGACGAACCGCAGGGTCTCGGCGCGGCCCGCGCGGACGGCTTCCGTCCGGCCGTGCGCGGGGGCGCCGGGGCCGGCTCCGCCCGGTTCGGCCGTAGGCCGCGGAAGGGAGACCCGGTCCGGGGTGGAAGCGAGCTCGGACTCGGTCATGCCGCGATCACCTTGCCGGGGTTGAGCAGGTTCTTCGGGTCGAACAATCGCTTGAGCCCGCGGTGCAGTTCCAGGGCGACGGGGTCGAGCTCGCGGGTCAGCCAGTCGCGCTTGAGGATGCCGATGCCGTGTTCGCCGGTGGTGGTGCCGCCGAGGGCGAGACCGGCGGCCATGATGTCGTCGTACGCGGTCTGCGCGCGGCGGAACTCGTCCGGGTCGGACTCGTCGAACACGACGGTCGGGTGCAGGTTGCCGTCCCCGGCGTGGCCGAGGGTGAAGATGCGCAGCCGGTAGCGGGCGGCGATCTCCTCGATCGTCCCGATGAACTTGGCCAGTTCGGAGCGGGGCACCGCCACGTCCTCGATGAAGGCGGTGGGTTTGCCGCCGAGGGTCGCGGCGAACGCCCCGAGGGCGGGGGTGACCAGCCGCCGGGCCTCGATGATCTGCCGGGACTCCTCCGTGGTGGCGGCGGTGACCACGTTCTGCGCCCCGGCTCCCTTGCAGAGCAGGTCCATCGTGTGGAGGTCCCGCAGCGGGTCGCCGGCGTCGCTCTCGACGATGAGGGTGGCGGCGCTGCCGGGCTGCAGCAGCGGGTGCCCGTAGTCGGCGACGGCCTGGGAGGTGGCCCGGTCGAGGAGTTCGAGCGCCGAGGGCACGTGCCCGGCGGCGGTGATCGCGGCGACGGCGTCCCCGGCCGCGGTCAGGCTGGGGAACTGGGCCAGCAGGGAGAGGGCCGGCGGGCGCGCCGGCCGCAGGGCGAGGGTGACGCCGACGACGACGGCGAGCGTGCCCTCCGAGCCGACCAGGAGACGGGTCAGGTCGTAACCCGCGACGCCCTTGGCGGTGTCGCGGCCGGTCCGCATGCGCCGGCCGTCGGGAAGGACGAGGTCCAGCCCGAGGACGTAGTCGGCGGTGACCCCGTACTTGACGCAGCAGATGCCGCCGGCGCCGGTGGCGATGTTCCCGCCGATGGTGCAGCGCTCCCAGGAAGCCGGGTCGGGCGGGTAGGTGAGGCCGTGCTCGGCGACGGCGTCGCCCAGGCGCCTGGTGACGACGCCGGGCTCGCAGCGCACCAGCCGGTTGGCGGGGTCGATCTCCAGGATGCGGTCCATCCGGGTGGTGTTCAGCACGAGGCAGCCGTCGACGGCGTTGGCGGCGCCGGCGAGACCGGTGCGGGCGCCCTGCGGGACGACGGGGACGCCGAGCTCGTACGCCGTGCGCATGATGTGCTCGACCTGCTCGGCGGTGCGGGGCAGGGCGACGACCGCGGGGGTGCCCGGCTCGGAGAAGGGGGCCGAGTCCCTGGAGTGGGTCGCGAGCGTCCCGGGATCGGTGTGGAGGATGCTGTCGGCGCCGCCGTCCGCGTCGGCGAGGAGGGCGCGCAGGCGGGACAGGAGGGGGGTGTCGGAGGACATACCGGCCTTCTGAAGGTCGTACGGGGAGGTACGGGGGGACGTTTGGGCGGGTGCTACAGGGACGGGAGTTCGGTGGTGACCGGTACGTCGATGAGCACGGGCCCGTCCTGCTGGGCGGCGGAGTCCCGGACAAGCTTGGTGAGTTCGCCCGAGCCCTGGACGCGGTGGGTGCGCAGGCCGTAGCCGGCGGCGATCGCGGTGATGTCGAGGCCGGGGATGTCGAGGCCGGGGGCGCCCTCGGCGCGCTCCAGCCGGGCGAACCACTGGAGGATCGCGTACCGGGCGTTGCTGAGCACGACGAAGGTGACCGGGAGCCGGTAGTGGGCGGCGGTCCACAGCGCCTGCACGGCGTAGTGGACGGATCCGTCCCCGATGACCGCGACCACGGGCCGGTCGGGGGCGCCGAGTTGGGCTCCGACCGCGGCCGCCGCGCCGAAGCCGAGACCGCCGCCCGCGGAGAAGAGGTAGGAGCCGGGCCGGCTGATGCGGGCGGCCTCGTGGAACCGGGGGACGTTGGAGGGGGATTCGTTGACCCAGAGGGTGTTCTCGGGGGCGCCCCGCACGATGGCGGACAGGGCGGCGAGCGGGGTCAGCACGCCTTCCGTCTCCTCGGGGAAGCGCACCTGCGCGTGGGGCGGCCGGTTCTGCTCCGCGGCCGGGAAGTGCTCCGCGAGACCCCGCAGGGTCAGGGTGAGGTCGGCCACGACGGCGTCGCCCACGGGAGCCTTGGCGGCCTCCTCGGCGTCCCGGGTGAGCAGGAGGAGCTCGGCGCCCTCGGGCAGGTAGGAGCCGGGGATCCAGGGGTAGTAGCGGAAGACGGGCGCGCCGACGACCACGATCAGGTCGTGGCCGGCGAGCTGCCCGGAGAGCGGCCCGATCGCCGGGACCAGCTCGCCGCGGAACTGCGGATGGTCCTGCGGGAAGGACACCCGGGCCGAGACGGGCGCCGCCCAGACGGGCAGCCCCGTACGGCCGGCGAGGTCCACGACGGCGTCCCAGGCCCCGGAGGCGTCGACGTCGTCGCCGACGACGAGGACGGCGGAGCGGGCCGCGGCGATCCGCCCGGCGAGCCCGGCGAGGACGTCCGGCGCGGGCACGGCCGCGTGCGCGATCCGGCGGGCGGCGGCCACCTGCGCGCCCCGGTCCTCGTCCTCCGTCAGCTCGGCGTCCATGTCGTCCATGGGCAAGGAGACGAAGACGGGCCCGTGCGGCGGGGTTTCGGCGATCTGGGCGGCGCGGGCCAGGGCGGGGGCCACGTCCGCGGGACGCGGCGGCTCGTACGCCCACTTGACGGCGGGCTGCGGCAGGAGCGTGGCCTGCGGGTTGGAGAGCAGGGCTTCCATGGTGAGCATCGCGCGTACCTGCTGTCCGGCGGTGACCACCATCGGGGTGCGGTTCGCGCGGGCGTTGAGGATGGCCCCCATGGCGTTTCCGGTGCCCGGCCCGGTGTGCAGGTTGACGAGCGCGGTGGTGCCGGAGGCGAGCGCGAACCCGTCGGCCATGCCGACGACCACGGCCTCCTGGAGGCCGAGCACGTAGCGGAAGTCCTCGGGGAAGTCCTTGAGCATCGGCAGTTCGGTCGATCCCGGATTGCCGAAGACGGTGGTCATCCCCCGTGCTCGCAGTACGTCCAGGACGGCTTCTCGAACCGTGCGCATGAGGATCCTCCATGCAGTGGGGCAACCGTGGGTGATCAATCCAGCACGCCCTGTGGATCTTGGCAAACCCTACGGAGGCCTGTCCCCGCCTGTCGCGCACACCCCGGAAAATCGTTTCCTCAGCCTCCTGCCACCGGCGTGCGCGGGGCGGTCGGCGTCCGCCCGGCGCCCGGGAAGTCGCCCACACGTGTCGGCTCCCGGCGGGCACCGGCGGGAGCCGGTGCCGGTGCGGGGCGAGGCGGGGGGAGGACGCGCGCCGCCCCGCACCGGAGGAAGGGGGCGGCCGCAATCCGTACCTGCGGTGTCTGCCCGGCCGGGCCCCGAAGGCCGTTTCCCGGCAGCGGGGTTCAGCCGCGGGCGCGCAGGGTCGCGGTACGGGCCCGTACCTCCTCGGGCGTCAGATAGCTGTCGGTGTGCTCGAACTCCCGCAGCGCGGGCGGCTTCGCGGACTGGAATCCGATCCTGACGAAATCGTCCCCGGCCAACGCGTTGAGCAGCCAGTTCGTCATGACCCGGGTCTTGGCCACGTTCGTGCGCAGAGCCGACCAGTGGTAGCCGCGGGCCACCGCCTGGGCCGGCAGGCCGCGCAGCGGGATGCCCAGCGGCTTGGACACGGCATCGGCGCCCCCCAGGTCCACCACCAGGCCCAGGTCCCTGTGCACGTACGGCCGCAGCGGCCGGTGGCGCAGCTCCGCGATCAGGTTGTCGGCGACCGCGCGCCCCTGGCGCTGCGCGTGCTGGGCCGTGGGCGGGCAGATCGCGCCGTCCTGGTCCGCGGCGAGGTCCGGGACGGCCGCGGCGTCCCCCAGGGCGAACACCCCGGGAGCGCCGGGCACCGTCAGCTCCGGGGTGACCACCAGCCTGCCGTGGTCGGTCGCCGTCCCCAGCGTCGCGACCAGCGGGCTCGCCGTGACCCCGGCCGTCCAGATCAGGGTCCGGGTGGGCAGGACCCGCCCGTCGGTGAGCGTCACCTCCTCGGCACCGGCCTTGGCGATGCTCACCCCGAGCGACACCCGGATCCCGCGCCGGCGCAGGACCTCCAGGGCGGTCCGCCCCAGGGACTCGCCCAGCTCGGGCATCAGGGCGGGGGCGAGGTCGAGGAGGTGCCAGGTGATCTGCCGGGGATCCAGCCGCGGGTACCGCTTGACCGCGTGGTGGGTCAGCCGCTGGAGGCACGCGGCGGTCTCGGTGCCCGCGTAGCCTCCGCCGACGACGACGAAGCACAGCCGGGCGGCGCGCTCCGCCTCGTCCTCGCTGGCATCGGCCAGATCGAGCTGTGCGATGACGTGGTCGCGCAGGTGCGCCGCCTCGGCGAGGGTCTTCATGCCGCGGGCGTGCTCCGTGAGCCCGGGGATGTCGAAGGTACGGGTGACGCTGCCGGGGGCCAGTACCAGATGGTCGTAGCCCTGTTCGATGACCTCGCCGGTGATCTTGCGGATCACGCAGAGCTTCGCTTCGGGGTCCACGCCGATGGCCGCGCCCGGCACGATCCGGGTCCGGTGCCGGCGGCTGCGCCGCAGCGAGACGGCGATGGACTGCGGGGTCAGCACCCCGGACGCCACCTGGGGCAGCAGTGGAAGGTACAGCTGGTAGGCGTCCGGCGTGACCAGGGCGATGTCCGCCTCCGCGGGGGCCAGTCCGCGCTCCAGCCGGCGGACGCATCCGACTCCGGCGAAGCCTGCGCCCACCACGAGGATCCTCGGTCGTGTCACGGTGTCCGTCCTCTCTCGGGCCTGCGATGTCCCCGCCGCACCTGCCCCGTCCGGAGCCGCTCAGCAGCCCGGGCGCCGCAGGGCCGGGGATCCGGCCGGATTTCCCCGCTCCCCGACGCGTGCGCGTGGCCCGCGGAGATCGCCCGGGCAAGGATTAGTTTGTCCCGTGTGCCCGACATCCGAGGAGGAGCCGCGATGGCCGACAGGGAACCCCGCGCCGAACTGGACGAGCGCTACAGCGACCCGCAGGCGACGGCCGTGCCGTGGGCGCGGGCCTCCGCCCGGCTCGCGGAGGCGGAGCTGTACTGGCTGACGACCGTACGCCCCGACTCCCGCCCGCACGTCACCCCGCTGATCGGCGTCTGGACGGACGACACCCTCCACTTCTGTACCGGCGCGGACGAGCGCAAGGCCAGGAACCTGGAAAAGAACGCGCACGTCGCCCTCACCACCGGCCGGAACACCCTGCACGAAGGTCTCGACCTGGTCGTCGAGGGACGGGCGGCCCGGGTGACCGACCCGGCCCGGCTGAGCGTGCTCGCCGCGGCGTGGGAGGAGAAGTACGGCTCGGACTGGCACTTCGACGTGGGCGACGGGGTGTTCACGGCCCCCGGCTCGGGGGAGGCCCTGGTCTTCGCCGTGACCCCGGACACGGTGTTCGGTTTCGGTAAGGGCGCCTACAGCCAGACGCGCTGGAGCTTCTCCTGATGTGCGGCCGCTACGTCTCCACCCGCAGCCCCGAGGACCTGACCCGGATCTTCGACGTCACGCGGTGGAACCCGGAGCAACTGGTGGAGCCGAGCTGGAACGTCGCCCCCACGGACGCGGTGTGGGCCGTCCTGGAACGCCCCGACCGTACCTCGGGCGTGCTGGAGCGGCAGTTGCGCGCCCTGCGCTGGGGGCTCGTGCCGTCCTGGTCGAAGGGCCCGGGCGGCGGGGTGAAGATGATCAATGCCCGGATGGAGACCGTGCACGAGAAGCCGGCCTACCGCAAGGCCTTCGCCCAGCGCCGCTGCCTCCTGCCCGCGGACGGTTTCTACGAATGGGAGCCGGTGGCGGCCACCGCCTCCGCGAAGGCTTACAAGCAGCCGTACTTCATCCGGCCCGAGGACGGCTCCGTCATGGCGATGGCGGGCCTGTACGAGTTCTGGCGGGATCCCGCCGTCACCGCCGACGACGATCCGGCGGCCTGGTGGACGACCTGCACGGTCATCACCACCGAGGCCACCGACGCCGCCGGCCGCATCCACCCCCGCATGCCGCTGACCGTCGCCGCGGCCGACTACGCGAACTGGCTCGACCCCACCCACCAGGACCCGGACCCCCTGCGCGCCCTCCTGGCCACCCCCGCCGGAGGCCGCCTGGACGTCCGCGCGGTCTCCACGGCGGTCAACAACGTCCGCAACGACGGCCCGCAGCTCCTCGACGACCCGGCGGGCACCGGCGGTTGACCGCGCCGGGCGGCAGGGGCACTGCGGTGAACGGGCGGCCCGGTCCTTGGGTAGGGTGCCGTTCGATAGTGGCGTACTGCGTGGGAGACGTGAGTTGATGAGTGGTCAGCAGCCGGACCGGGGGCGAGCCTCGCAGATCTTCCAGCCGCTCGCCGGAGACGACCCGACCACCATCGCCGGTTACCGGCTGGCGGCCAAGCTCGGCGCGGGGGGCATGGGCAAGGTGTACCTCTCGTACACGCCCGGCGGGCGGCCCGTGGCCATCAAGGTCATCCGTCCCGAATTCGGCGAGGACGCCGAGTTCCGCCGCCGCTTCGCCCAGGAAGTGCAGTCCGCGCAGCGCGTCCAGGGCCTCTTCACCGCCCCGGTCATCGACGCCGACACCGCCGGCGCCCAGCCCTGGCTGGCCACCGCGTACGTCCCCGGCCCCTCCCTCGCCGACGCCGTCGTCGCGCACGGGGCGCTGCCCGTGGAAGCGGTGCTGCTGCTGATCGCCGGCATGGCCGAGGCCCTGCACGTCATCCACGGCGCGGGCATCGTGCACCGCGACCTCAAACCGTCCAACGTGCTGCTCGCGGCCGACGGACCGCGCGTCATCGACTTCGGCATCGCCTACGCCGCCGACGCGACCTCGCTCACCGGCAGCGGCGTGACCATCGGCACCCCTTCCTTCATGGCCCCCGAGCAGGCGGCGGGCCGCAGGGTGACCCCGGCCACCGACATCTTCGCGCTCGGCCAGGTCGCGGCGTACGCGGCGACGGGAACCCCCGCCTTCGGCGAGGGCACCGGGCACGGGGTGCTCTACCGGATCGTCCACGAGGAGCCCGACCTCACCGCCGTTCCGGAGCGGCTCCGCGAGCTGGTCACCCGCTGCCTGGCCAAGGACCCCGAGGCAAGGCCCTCCATCAGCGAGGTCATCGCGCTCTGCCAGGCGGCGAACGCGGAGACGGTGCTGCGCCGCCCCGAGGACTGGCTGCCGGGGGCCGTCGCCGCCGACATCACCGTGCGCGCCGCGGCCCCCGCCCCGGTACAGACCCCGCCGCCGCCGGCCGGGGCCCCGTCCGTCGCGTACTCGCCCACCACCCCGGCCGCCCCCGCCACCCCGCCCCCGGGGTACGGTCCGGCCCCGGCGCACCAGCCCACCCGGCCCGCACCGCAGCACCCCGCCTCCCCTCCGCAGTACCGCACGCCCGCCCCGGTCCCTCCTCCGCAGGCCCACGCGCACGCCTACGCCCCCACCCAGGGTCCGGGCCCGGCCTACCCGCAGCCGTACCCGCAGGGGCACCAGCCCGGCCGGCCCGTGCCCCCCGCGGCGCAGCCCCCGCGCACCGGAGGCAAGCGGGTCACGGTCCTCGCGCTGGCCGCCGCCGTGATCTTCGCCGTCGCGGGAAGCGGTACGGCGTACCTGCTGCTCAAGGACGAGGGCAAGGACGCCGGCAAGGAGGCGGGAGCACCGTCGCGGAGCGGGAGCCAGGCCCCTGGCCCGGAGAAGAGCAAAAGCGCCGCGGCCGACCCGAAGCAGGGCGGCACGTCCGACCCGAAGCCCGCCGACTACAAGGCCGTCAACCTCACCGCCGGCTACCACCTGACCCTCGGAGACGAGGCCGTGAGGCCCCAGCAGGGCGAGGACGGCGGGTACGAACTCTCCTACGACACCGGCGGATACCTCGACGCGGAGAGCCACGGCGGCAACCTCGTGCTGCTCGACCCGGGACAGGAGGGCTCGCTCGCGACCTGCCGCGCGGAGACCCGGTTCACCCAGAACGTCTACGTGAACAAGCTCTCCAAGGGGCGGCAGGTCTGCGTCACCACGGGATCGGGGCACCTGGGCCTGGTGACGGTCCAGGGCTTCTCGGGCGAGGACTCGCCCAGCACGTACATGACGCTGGACCTGACCGTCTGGCGCAACGCCGTCAACTCCCCGTCCGGCAGCTGACCCCGCCACCGCCTTCCGGCCGTGCGGCAGGCGTCCCCGGGGGCCGGCCGCACGGCTTCAACGGCTCCGGCGGCCGGGCACGGCGCGCCACAGCGCCCAGCAACAGGTGCCCAGCAGGAGCGCGTTGACGGGCAGCGCCATCGGGAACTTCGACCACACCGCCGGCCAGACCAGCTTCACCCCGACCAGCAGGGCGGCGTTCACCACGACGAACAGCAGCCACGCCGCGGCCGCCGGCAGGCGGGGACGGACGGCGGCGTTCACCGCGGCGGCGACCAGCGCGGTGCCGGAGACGAGGAGTTCCCGGGGGTGGACGGCCGAGGGCCGCACCCAGTCGTGCACCTCGTTCCACGGCAGGGCCGTACCCGCCCAGACCAGGCCGAAGACTCCAACGCCGCGCAGCAGCAGCGCCGGGGCCCCCTGCGGGCCGCGACGGACGGCGGGAGCCGACGGCAGGGGTGCCCGCACGGGAGCCGGCGCCCGGGTCCCCCGCTGCGCGGGGACACCGGCCGCCGCCGGGTCACGGACCACGGCCTCCAGCGCGGCCAGGGCCTCCTCGGCGGTGGCCCGCCGGTCCGGATCCTTCGTCAGCAGCGCCGTCAGCACCGGCGCCAGCGGGCCCGCCCGCTCCACCGCCCGCGGTTCCTGCGTGATGACGGCGACGCACAGGGCGGGGAAGGTCTCGGCAGCGAACGGAGGCGTCCCCTCCACGGCCGTGTACAGGGTGGCACCCAGCGACCAGAGGTCGCCCGCCGGCGCGGTGGGGCGGCCCTGCAGCTGTTCGGGCGCCATGTACACCGGCGTGCCCATGACCGCTCCGGTGTGGGTCAGCGTCACCGTGGCGTCGGGGACGTGCGCGATGCCGAAGTCCGTGATGACCACCCGCTCGTCCGCCAGCAGGACGTTGTCGGGCTTGAGGTCGCGGTGGACGATGCCCTGCGCGTGGGCCCGTCCGAGCGCCCTCAGCATCTGCACGCCGATCTCGGCCACCTGACGCACCGGCAGGTGACCCTCGCGCGCCACGGCGCCGGCCAGGGACGTACCCGCCACGTACTCCATGACGATGACGGGCGCGCCATCGTGCTCGACCACGTCGTGCACCGTGATGATCCCCGGGTGGGCCAGCCGCGCCGCGGACCGGGCCTCGCGCAGGACGCGCCGGAGCAGCACCTCCCGCTGCTCCTCGCCCACGTCGTGGGGGAGTGTCACCTCCTTGACGGCGACCTCCCGGCCCAGCGTCTCGTCCCGCCCCCGCCACACGCGGCCCATGCCGCCCTGCCCGATCAGCTCCAGGAGCTGGTACCGGCCGCCGATCAGGGCCCCGCTCACCTCTGCCACGGCGCCATCCTAATGAGCCCGCCTCCCCGGGCCGCCCCGCTCCTGCCGGTAGCGTCCGGGGGTCGTCCCGAACTCCCGGCTGAAGGCGTGGGAGAGGGCGTACGGGCTGCCGTACCCCACCCGACGGGCCACGGAGGCCAGGGAGTCCGGGGTGTCGCGCAGGATTCCGGCGGCCAGCGTCAGGCGCCACCAGGCGAGGTAGGCCATGGGCGGGCGGCCGACCAGAGCGGTGAAACGGCGGGCGAGGGTGGGGCGGGAGACGCCCGCCTCGACGGCGAGCCGGTCGTTGGTCCACCGCGCCGCCGGGTCCGCGTGCAGTGCCCGCAGGGCGGCGGCGGCCACCGGGTCCTCCAGTACGGCCGGCCAGGCGCCGCCCGTGTCCTCGTCCAGCCAGGAACGGATCATGTAGACGAGGAGGAGGTCGAGCAGACTGGGCACGGCCGTGCCGGATCCGGGGCGCTGGCGGCCCAGCTCCCGGCCCAGCAGGTCGATGGCCGAGCGCAGTTCGGGGTGGCTGCCCACGCGGTGCGGCAGGTGGACCACCTGCGGCAGTTCGGCCATCAGCGGGTGCACGTGGCTGCGGTCGAGCCGGTACTTGCCGCAGAGCAGCTCCACGCCGCCCACCGCGTCCCCGGACGGGTGCGGTCCGCTCCCGCCGGCCCAGTGCGCGAAGGGCAGGGCCCGCGCCACGGCCGCCGCGTCGGCCGGGCCGTCGGCCATCACGTGTCCCGTGCCGTGCGGCAGGAGCACCGCGTCCCCGGTCGCGAGCAGCACGGGCGAGCCGCCGTCCGGCAGCAGCCAGCAGCTGCCCGCCAGGACGACGTGGAAGCCCGCGCCGTCGTACGGGGGGAGCCGCGTGCACCAACTCCCGCCCACCCGTACCCGGTCGGAGGAGGGCCGCCCGATGCGCACGGCCGAGATCGCGTCGCTCACCACGTCCATCGGGGCAGCGTACTGCGGGTACCGGTGCTGAGACGCCTGCGTATCGGCATGAGCCGGACGGGCATTGAGCGGCTCATCCGCTTCTCCTAGGGTCGAAGGCATGAACAGCGAGAGCAGGCAGGGCGGCCGGAGCATCGTGCTGGGTGACGTCGAGGTCGTCCGGGCCGTCGAATGGCAGGGCCCCTTCGGCCCCGCCCGGGACCTGGTCCCCGGAGCCGGGCCCGAGGTGTGGAAGGAGAACGAACGGTGGCTGGCGCCCGAGCACTGGCGGCCGGACGACGACAGCGCGTGGATGGCGCTGCAGACCTGGGTGCTGCGCAGCGGCGGACGGACCGTACTCGTCGACACCGGGGTGGGCAACGGGCGCGAGCGTCCCTCCTCCCCGAACTTCCACCACCGGCAGGGAGACTTCCTGGGCGCCCTGGCACGGGCGGGCGTGCGCCCCGAGGACGTCGACGTCGTCGTCAACACCCATCTGCACGCCGATCACGTCGGCTGGAACACCCACGACGCAGGAGGGGAATGGACGCCCACCTTCCCCAACGCCCAGTACCTCATTCCCGCGGCGGACGACTTCCACTACGGCCCCGGCAACGGGTACGCGGGCGGCCTGCGCGACGACGACCGGCTCATGTACGAGGACAGCATCGCGCCCGTCCACCGGGCCGGGCAGGCCGTGCTGTGGGAGGGTTCCCACCGCATCGACGAGCACCTCACGCTGGAGTCCGCGCCCGGCCACACGCCCGGTTCGTCCGTGCTGCGGCTCGCGTCCCGCGGTGACCGGGCGGTCTTCGTAGGAGACCTGGTGCACAGCCCGGTGCAGATCGCCGCCCCCGCCTGCAACAGCTGCTTCTGCCTGGACGCGGAGCAGGCGGTGAGCAGTCGGCGGCGGATCCTCGGCCGGGCCGCCGCCGAAGCAGAACTGGTCGTTCCCGCGCACTTCGGCGGAGCCGGCGCCCTGGAGGTCCGGCAGGAGGGCGGGGGCTTCACCCTCGGGCGGTGGGCCGCCTTCGGTACGGCGTAGGACCCCCGGGGAGCGGCGGCCCCTCCGTACGTCCCGTCACTCGAAGCGGGAGGTGTCGCCCGCTCCCCGGCGCACGATCTCGACGTCGCCGCCGGAGAAGTCGATGACCGTCGTCGGCTTGACGCCGCAGTCGCCCGAGTCGAGCACGGCATCGACGACGTGGTCGAGGCGCTCCTTGATCTCCCATCCCTGCGTCATCGGCTCCTCCTCGTCGGGCAGGAGCAGGGTGCTGGACAGCAGGGGCTCACCGAGCTCGGCGAGCAGGGCCTGGGTGACGACGTGGTCGGGGATCCGGACCCCCACCGTCTTCTTCTTCGGGTGCAGCAGCTGCCGCGGCACCTCCTTCGTGGCCGGGAGGATGAAGGTGTAACTGCCGGGCGTCGCGGCCTTGATGGCGCGGAACACGTCGTTGTCGAGCTGCACGAACTGCCCGAGCTGGGCGAAGTTCTGGCACACGAGGGTGAAGTGGTGGCGGTCGTCGAGCTCCCGGATCGACCGGATCCGGCCGAGCCCCTCCCGGTTGCCCAGCTGGCATCCCAGGGCGAAGCAGGAGTCCGTCGGATAGGCGACGAGGGAGCCGGAGCGGATGATGTCAGCCACGTTGCTGATGGTGCGCCGCTGAGGATTCTCGGGGTTCACGTCGAAGTACTTGGCCATCCGCCGACTCTACGGGATCGGACCCCGCCCCTCCGGCGGCCTCGTACGGTGGACGCGGGCCAGGACCAGGACGGTGTCGTCGGCCGGCGGTCCGGGCAGCAGGTTCGCCAGGATCCGCTCCGCGAGGTCCTCCAGGTCTTCCAGGCCCTCCGGGCTCCCCGGGCCTTCCGCGGGGGACGGCGGTGCCGCGCCCAGTTCCGTGCGCAGGGCGTCCAGGCCCGAATCGATGTCCCGGCCGCGCGTCTCGATCAGGCCGTCCGTGTACAGCGCCAGCGTCGCGTTCTCGGGGAGCTCGATCTCCGTCGTCCCGTACGGGACCCCGCCGACGCCGAGGGGGACGCCCAGCACCTCGCCGACGGTGTCCACGGAGCCGTCCGGCCGGAGCACCAGAGGCGGGAGGTGGCCGGCGCTGGCGATGCGGGCCCGCCCGTCCGCCGGGTCGTACACGATGTACAGACAGGTCGCGAGTTCGATTCCGAACTCCTTTGCGCAGACGTCGAGTTCGGTGAGCAGCTCCGCCGGGTCGCTGTCGTGCCGGGCCAGCGCCTTGGTGGTGATGCGGAGCCTGCCCATCGCCGCGGCCGCGGGCACGCCGTGCCCCATGACATCGCCCACCACGAGGGCGATCCGGCCGTCCGGCAGCTTGATCACGTCGTACCAGTCGCCGCCGACCTCCGTGAGGTGGCTTCCGGGCAGGTACCGGTGGGCCACCTCCACGTACGGGCTGGTCGCCGGAGCGCTGGGCAGCAGGGCCCGCTGGAGCGTGCGCGAGATGTCCTGGACCCTGCTGTACAGACGGGCGTTGTCCAGGCAGATCGCGGCCCGGGAGGCGAGTTCGCCGGCCAGTCCGAGGTCGTCCTCGGTGAAGACCGGCCGCTCTTTGGAGCGGCCGAACATGGCGATCCCCTGGACCGTGCCCCGGGCGATGAGCGGGGCGACGAGGACGCAGCCCAGACCGCTCTCGGCCAGGATCCGGGCGCGCGACTCGATGACGACCGTCCGGGCGACGAAGTCCTCGTCGACCACGGCGGAGACGGGCCGGTTCGCGCGCAGCATGTCGTGGATGACGGAGCCCGGCGGGTACCGGACGGTCTCCACTCCGCTCACCAGTTCGGTCGCCGGCGGGGGCAGGACCGTCCCGGAGGCGATCCGGCGGGTGAACAGCGGCAGCTGCGGGTCGAAGCGTTCGGAGGAGTCCATCCACTCCACCACCTCCACGACGGCCCCGTCGCAGAAGTCCGGCATCGCCACGTCGACCAGTTCCTGGGCCGTGCGGTCCACGTCCAGCGTCGTACCGATGCGGGCGGCCGCCCGGTCCAGCAGCGCCAGCCGCTGACGGCTGGCGGTGGCCTCCAGGATGGCCCGCTCCCGGTCGGTCACGTCCACCATGAGCCCGCCCACCCCGGGCCGGGACCCGGCGGTCCCGCTCAGCGGGAAGAAGGTCACCGAGCGCACCTGGTCACGGCCCGGCCGGCCCCGCGGACGCATGCCCACCAGCGTCCCCACGACGGGGGTCCCGTCCGCGGCGACCTGGCGGAGCATGCGCTGGTACTCACCGCCGTCGGACAGGTCGACGATGTCGTCCGTGTGCCGCCCCAGGTGCGCCTCGACGGGCAGGCCGTCCATGTCGGCCATCGCCTGGTTGAGGTGCGCGTACCGCAGGTCCGGGTCGAACATCACCAGGCCGACGGGGCAGGTCTCGAAGAGCGCGTCGAGGAAGGCCAGGTTGGTCTTGACCCGGTCGAGCTCCTCGCTCCGGCTGGCCAGCACCATCACCACCGGGCGCTCCTCGGCGCCCGTCACCGGGAAGCCCCGGAAACCGCACGCGAAGGCCGTGCCGTCGCGGTGCCGGGCGGTCAGTGTGCCCCGCCAGTACCCCTGGCTCAGAGCGAGCCGGACCAGCCGGGCGCAGGGGTCGGAGCCGCTCGCCCCGTCGGGGGGGTCCGCGAAGAGCTGGGCGCCCGGCCGCGACAGGGCGCCGGGGGAGTCGTAGCCGAAGAGGTCCTGGGCGCCGGGCCCCCAGAAACGGATGCGGTGGTCGTCGCCGAGGCCGAAGACGGCCACCGGGACGTGTTCGAGCAACGTCCCGGGCTCGGACCAGATCGGGCCGTGGGCGTTCTCGCCCCCCGGCCGGACCGATGGCACGAGACGTCCCCTTCCACCCGGCGCTCTCTCCCCCCATTATCCGGACGGCAGCGAAGCCCGCCTTTCGGGCCCGGCGCCGCCGTCCGGCCCGGCGCGTCGGTGTCCGGCTCCGGCGAGCGGTCCCGGTCAGCCCGCGGGCGTGTGTGCGGGCAGCGATGAGGTCTCGGGGAAGGCCTCGCCGAGGGCGGCGTCGAACAAGGTGGTGACCTCGCGGGCGGTCAGACCCTGCTCGCGCGCCTCCAGCATCCACGCGCCGAGCCGGGTCCGCAGGGGAGATTCCGGGGCGGTCTGCGGGGTGGCCAGGGTGCGGGTGATGAAAGAGCCCGCACCCTGCCGCACCTCCACCAGACCGGACCGTTCCAGCTCGCGGTACGCCTTGAGGGTGGTGTTCGGGTTGACCTTCGTTGCGGCGGCGACCTGCGCCGCGGTGGGCAGCTTGTCGCCCTCGACGAGCGCCCCCATGCGGAGCGCCTGCTCCACCTGGTGGACGATCTGGAGGTAGGCGGGTAGACCGCTGCGCCGTTCGATCCGGAACACGACCACGGTGCCCCCCTCCTTGATCTCTCGTGGTGCCGTTCAGCGTAGGGGGTGTTCCGGGGTGTCCGGCCGCCCTAGGCCCTGTCGTCAAAGGGGCGCCTGGCCCACGGCGCCCGGCACCGCACCTCGCCGCGTTGTCGGGGCACCCGAGTACGTCCAGTACGCGGGCGCCCCTCCGCCTTGCGATGCACGGCGCCGGACGCCGCGGACCTGACCGGCGCCACTTCGACGACAGGGCCTAGAGGGTGCCGCGTCGCATGCGCAGGACCAGGAAGCACAGGAGGGCGGCGGCGAGGGCCAGGAACACCGCGGCCGCGGTCGCCTGCATGCCCGCCATCTGCTCGTGGACGTAGTAGTCGCGGACCGTGTCGACGATGCCGAGCGAAGCCCGGCAGGCCTCCGGCGAGGCGTCGTGGACGCAGGTGCTCCACCCGTAGAGCTTTCCGGAGGCGGTGCCGAGCCACTGGTCGACCTCCAGGACGCCCTGGAGCGCGGCGGGCTCGGGTCCGTCGAGCGGGAAGGCGAGGCGCCGCGGGGCGTCGAGCCGGTCCCGGAAGAGGCCGGCCGCGAAGAGCAGGACGGCGCAGGACAGGAAGGTGACGGTCATGGCGGCCACGGCCCGGCGGGCCAGCGCGCCGATCGTGATGCCGAGCGAGGTGGTGAACACGGCCGCCGCGACCAGCATCGGGCCGGTGGTGTCGAACTCCGTACCGGTCAGCCAGTCCGCCGGCGCGAACGGCCGGACGGAGCGGAGCCACCAGGCGTGGAGGAGGCTGAGGGTGCCCGTCGTCGCCGTCACCAGGGTCAGGGCGAAGCCCAGCTTGCCCAGCAGCCAGCGGCGGCGGGGCACGGACTGGGTGGTGACGAGGTGCGCGGTGCCGTGCTCCTGGTCGGAGGCGAGCAGCGGGGCCCCGAAGAACACCCCGAGCAGCAGCGGCAGGAACGCCAGCTGGCTCCCGGTGGACCCGAGGTCGTCGGCGATCCGGTCCCGCACGGCGGGGTCGACGGAGAGGACGGGCGTACGGGGCCAGCCGGCGGCGTGCAGGGTGTCCAGCATGGCGCCGCGCTGGTAGACGATCCAGGCCGCGCCGAGGACGGTCGTGGCGGCGCAGACGACCAGGGCGGTGCGGTGCTGGCGGGTCAGCAGCCAGGCGAGACCGCGGATCCGGCGAGGGCCGGCGGGCGCGGCGCTCCGGCTGGTGGCGGTGCGGGTCGCGGTGGTCATGCCGCGGCCTCCTCTCGGTGGTCGGGGGCGGCGGTGGGGGACAGGAGCGCGGGGGCCCCGGGGGAGCGGAGGTAGGCGAGCAGCACTTCTTCCATGCTCGGCTCGGCCTGCTGCCAGGCCTCGTCCAGCGGGCCCTGGCGCCGGACCATGGCGGTGAACTGCCGTCCGGAGGTGTGGACTTCGATCACGGTGTGGGCGTGCAGGGAGGCGGGCAGCCCTTGTTCCGTGGTCACCCCGGTGACGAGGGTGTGCATGGGGACGAGTTCGTCGGCCTCGCCGGCCATGCGGACCCGGCCGTCGGCGAGCACGAGCAGGTAGTCGCACATGTCCTCGACCTCGCTGAGCAGGTGGGAGGACATCAGTACGGTGGTCCCGTGCTCGGCGGCCTCGGCCATGAGCAGGGAGCTCATCTCGTCCCGGGCGAGGGGATCGAGATCGGCCATCGGCTCGTCCAGCAGGAGCAGCCGGGGCCGTTTGCCGAAGGCGAGGGCGAAGGCGACGCGGGTGCGCTGGCCGGCCGACAGGTCGCCGACCCGCGCCTCCAGCGGCAGCCGGCCGGACCGTACGATCCGCTCGGCCAGCGCCTGGTCCCAGGCGGGGTTGAGTTCCTGGCCCAGCCTCAGCGTCTGGGCCACCGTGAACCGCTTGAACAGCGGCTTGCCCTGTGCCAGGTAGGCCCAGTCGGTCATCGCTCCGGACGCGCCGACGGGGGTGCCGAAGATCCTCATCCCGCCCGCCGACGGCTGGAGGAGCCCGGTGGCCAGGCCGAGCAGGGTGCTCTTGCCCGCGCCGTTGGGCCCCACCAGCGCGGCGACGCGGCCGGCGGGAATCCGGAACGAGCAATTCCGCAAGGCCCACCCCCGGCGGTACTTCTTCCCCGCCCCGGTGGCCTCCAGGGCCCACCGGTCACCGGCCGCGTCGGAACTGGTCGTGTCTCGCACGGCTTCCCCCTTTTCCATGATTCCACTAGAGAACTAGTGGAATCATGGTCTGAGGGTGGGGAGCTGTCAAACCCCCGGCAGCCCCGAGCGGCGTCGGGCGGCCGGACGAGTCGGACTATCAGCCTGTTATCGTCCTGGGCATGCCCGAGCTGATCACGCCCACCCCGCGCCTCCACGCCTCCTGGCTCTCCGCGCAGGAGGAAGCGGGACCCGACGCCCACCTCGACGGCGGCGGACTCGGCTCCGAGGACGACGTGGACACGGCCGAGGGCTTCGCGGCCTGGGTGGAACGGCTGCGCGGGTACGGGGACCGTACGGTCCCCGTCGAGCAGGGCCGCGTCCACGCCTCGTACTGGTGGATCACCGAGGGTGACACCTACCTCGGCGCCATCGACCTGCGGCACTACCTCAACGGCTTCCTGCTCGACGCCGGAGGGCACATCGGCTACAGCGTGCGCCCCTCGGCGCGCCGCCGCGGGCTGGCCACCTGGGCCCTGACCGGCGTCCTCCACGAGGCGCGGGTGCTCGGGATGGACCGGGTGCTGCTGACCTGCGACCCGGACAACACCGCCTCGGTCCGCACGATCGAACGCAACGGAGGCGTACTGGAGGACGTCCGCGACACCCTGATCGGGCCGAAGCGGCGCTACTGGATCGACCTCTAGGAGCCCGGCCGATGTCCCTGGGCCGACCGGGGCGGAACGTGGTCTCGTGCGGCATCACCGCCACGCGCTCCAGCACGAACTCC
Organism: Streptomyces sp. NPDC058646; assembly: GCF_042716875.1. Classification (NCBI taxonomy): domain Bacteria; kingdom Bacillati; phylum Actinomycetota; class Actinomycetes; order Kitasatosporales; family Streptomycetaceae; genus Streptomyces; species Streptomyces sp. NPDC058646. Next base: position 37,115 of record NZ_JBHXRK010000015.1, read on the forward strand.
GCGCCCCTCCCCCCGCCCCGGGCCCCCGGCGGCCTCCGTGCACCCACCCTCCCGCGCCACCGGGGGAACGGCGGCCAGCCGGGCGGCGGGATCCCGGACTCCCTCCGGATGCAGCACGGGCCGGGGCGGGCCGTACGCGGACGGCCTCAGCGGGCGGGGACGGGCCGCCCGCCGGACAGCCCCGAGCGGGCCAGGGCCCGCAGCATGGCCGGCAGGTCCTCCGGGTCGCCGCCGCAGCCGCGGACGAGGCCCTCGAACAGCTCCGGCGTCAGCTCGTACCGCTCGGCGTGCCGCAGCAGTTCCGCGCGGCGGTCCGCCGGCCGCGCATGGTCGGCCATCAGCCGCAGCAGCTCGTCCTCCTCGACGAAGCGGCTCAACCCGCAGTCCAGTCCGTCGTCGCCCAGGTCCGCGGGGTACGGGGCGCGGGACCAGGCGCCGTTCTCGTACCAGTACACGCACCCCAGCTCGTTCCCGGCGAGCAGATCGCGCAGCTCCTCGTGGGGAAGCCACCCGGGAGCCCCTGCGAGCACGTCGACGGGCGGCTCGTACCACTTGACCTCGCTCGACTCGTCCTCACCGAAGAGGACGAACCGGTCGTCGTCCAGCGGGGCCAGCGTCCACCACGTGCAGCCGCAGTCGTCGAGGTGCAGTCCGCCCTCGTCGATCCAGCAGCCGGTGCGGTGGCCCGGGCGGACCCGCTCCGACGCGGCCGTCGCCTCCAGCACGGCGATCGTGCTCCACCGGGCCCAGAGGATCTCGGGCGCCGGCAGGTCCTGCGGTAGTCCCGGTCGGTGCAAGGCCATTCCATCCCCCACGGTCGTACGCGATCAGGTTCCTGGCGGAGACAACCGCCCCCGGCGACAGCCCGCGCCCAGGCCGGCGCGGCCCCGGTCATGGGGCGCTCCGCCTCGGGTGCCGGGTGAGGGCCGGCAGGTCCATCGCCCGGCGCCCGGTCCCCGGGCCGCACCGCCTCATTCAAGCCGCCCGGTAACACCCGGCCGCATCCGGGGTCGGATTCCGCTCCATTCCTTCACGAACGCATGAAGAATGGTCACTCTCCGCGCGGCCGCGGGGCTTACGATCTCGACGGACGGTCTCGTCCTGCGACCGCCGCCCGCCCCGCACCCGTGGAGGTCAACCGTGTTCTGGACGGCCGAAGGACACCGCAGTCACCGCACCCGCCGCGCCGGCCTGCGCATCCGCGCCGTGGCGGGCGTCGCCGCGGGGGCGTTCCTCGCCGGGGGCTGTTCCTCGGGCGGCGACGGGCCGGGCGAAGCGGCCGGGGGCGTGCCCGTCGTCGAGAAGGGCAAGCTGACCACGTGCACCCATCTGCCGTACCCGCCGTTCCAGTTCGAGCAGGACGGCAAGGTCGTCGGATTCGACGTGGCCCTGGTCGACCTGGTCGCCGAGGAGCTCAAGGTCGAGCAGAAGATCCTCGACACCCCCTTCGAGAACTTCAAGACCGGCGCCTTCCTGAACTCCGGCGAGTGCGACCTCGCCGCGGCCGGAATGACCATCACCGACGAACGCAAGAAGAACGTCGACTTCTCCGTGCCCTACTTCGACGCCACGCAGGCACTCCTCGCCACCAGGAAGAGCGGCGTGACCTCGCTCGCCGACGTCAAGGCCAAGGGGAAGAAGCTGGGCGCCCAGGCCGAGACCACCGGCGAGTCCTACGCGAAGAGCCAGGGCTTCGACCCGGTCGCCTTCGAGAGTTCCGACGCGGTGCTCAACGGGCTGCGCACCGGCCAGGTCGATGCCGTGATCATCGACTACCCGGTCGTCCAGGGCTGGCTCAAGGACAAGAAGAACGAAGCCGAGTTCGTCCTCGGCGAGAACATCGCCACCGGTGAGCAGTACGGCTTCTCCGTGAAGAAGGGCAACACGGCCCTGCTCGCCGCCGTGGACAAGGCGATCACGAACGCCAAGGCCGACGGTACCTACAAGAAGCTGTACGAGCAGTGGATCGGCCCGCTGCCCCAGGCCACCTCGTGACCTCCCGGCTGACGCGGCGCCAGCGGCGCCGCGTCTGGCAGGGCGTCCAGTACGCGGTCTTCGTGGCCGTGCTGGTCCTGGTCGGCGTCTCCGCCGACTGGGACCGGCTGCAGAACCAGTTCGCCCAGACGGACCTGGCCGCCCGGCTCTTCCCGGACATCATCACCATCGCCCTGCGCAACACGGTGGTGTACACCCTGTCCGGGTTCCTCTTCGGCCTGGTGCTCGGGCTGGTCATCGCCATGATGCGGCTGTCGTCGGTGGGCCCCTACCGGTGGGTCGCGAGCGTCTACATCGAGCTGTTCCGCGGCCTGCCCGCCCTGCTGATCTTCATTTTCGTGGGCGTGGCGGTACCCCTCGCGTTCCCCGGCACCGAGATCCCCGGCGGCATCTACGGCAAGGTCGCCCTCGGCCTCGGCCTGGTCGCCGCCGCCTACATGGCCGAGACCATCCGGGCCGGCATCCAGGCGGTGCCCAAGGGACAGATGGAGGCGGCCCGTTCGCTGGGCTTCTCGCACGGCCGCGCCATGGTGTCGGTGATCATCCCGCAGGCCTTCCGCATCGTCATCCCGCCGCTCACCAACGAACTGGTCCTGCTCTTCAAGGACTCCTCGCTGGTGCTGTTCCTCGGGGTGACCCTGGACGAGCGGGAACTGACGAAGTTCGGCCGCGACCTCGCCAGCCAGACGGCCAACTCCACCCCGATCCTGGTCGCGGGCCTGTGCTACCTCCTCGTGACCGTGCCCCTGAGCTTCGTGGTGCGCCGGCTCGAGGCCCGCGCGGACAAGGCCACGTGAGGAAGACATGCCACAGAAGACGGGACCGCTGGACACGACGGCCGGAGACGGCCCGGAGATCGAGGTCCGCGGGCTGCACAAGTCCTTCGGGGACAACCACGTACTGCGCGGCATCGACCTGGAGATCGCCCGCGGCGAGGTGGTGTGCGTCATCGGGCCCTCCGGCTCCGGCAAGTCCACCCTGCTGCGCTGCGTGAACCTCCTGGAGGAACCGGAGGAGGGGCAGGTCTTCGTCGGCGGCACGGAGGTCACCGACCTCGACGTCGACATCGACGCGGTGCGCCGCCGCATCGGCATGGTCTTCCAGCAGTTCAACCTGTTCCCGCACGTGAGCGTCACCGAGAACCTCACCCTGCCGCAGCGCCGCGTGCTCCGCAGGAACAAGGCGCGGGCCGCCGCCGTCGCCCGGGAGAACCTCCAGCGCGTCGGCCTCGCCGACAAGGCCGACGCCTACCCGGCGCAGCTGTCCGGGGGCCAGCAGCAGCGGGTGGCGATCGCCCGGGCCCTGTCGATGGGCCCGGAGGTCATGCTCTTCGACGAGCCCACTTCGGCGCTCGACCCCGAACTCGTCGGGGAGGTGCTGTCGGTGATGCGGGTGCTGGCGGGCGAGGGCATGACGATGATGGTCGTCACGCACGAGATGAGCTTCGCCCGCGAGGTCGCGGACCGGGTCGTCTTCATGGACGGCGGCGTGATCGTCGAACAGGGGCCCGCGGCGCAGGTGGTGGGCGCTCCCCGCCACGAACGGACCAGGAACTTCCTCAACCGCATCCTCGACCCCGCCGCGGCCGAGGGCCCGCCCGAGGAGTGAGCGGCGGCGGTCAGGCGGGACCGGCGGTCAGGAACTCCCGCAGGTCGATGATCTCGTAGCCGTCGGCCTCGGCCGCGTCGATGATGCGGGGGAGGGCCTCGGCGTCCAGGACCACGCCGTCCCCGGTGCTGCCGACGTGCATCTGGATGATCGCCCCGGGGACCAGTGCGTCGACGGCCCGCTGGACCGCCCGGTCCACCGTCATGCCGCGCGCCGGGCCGAGGTAGCCGTTGGTGTCGGCGGTGAACTCGATCGCCGCGAACCCGAGCGCGTTGACGTCGGCGACGGACGCTGCGCTGGTGGCGCTGTACGGGAAGCGGAAGAACGGCAGCGGCTCCGCCCCCGAGGCCTTGCGGATCGCCTCGTCGGCACGGCGCACCTCCTGCGCCCGCTCCGGCGTGCTGAGGTCGTCGAAGTAGGGGTGGCTGTACGAGTGGTTGCCCAGGCCGTGGGCGGCGGCCATGGCGCGCACGGCCGCGGGACGGGCATCGGCGAACGCCCCGGTCGGAAAGAAGGTGGCGGGCAGCTTGCGCCGCCGCAGCTCGCCGAGGACGGTGTCGGTCCCGCTCTCGTCCCAGGCGGCGTTGAAGGTGAGCGCCACCACCCTCCGGGCCGTGGGCAGCCTGCGGATCTCACTGCCCAGGAGCACGTCCGGCGGGCGCGGCCCGGCCTGTTCCCGCCCCGACGGGGCCGGCCCGGGAACGGGCCCGCCGGGCCGGCCCGTGCGCCGGGGGGCCGCTGCGGCACCCGCGTGGGGGGCGAGCCCCGCGACCACGAGGGCCGCCAGCGCGGCGCGGCGTCCTGCGTCCACCACGGTCACTCCTTCCGTCGGGGCCCGTCTCCGCTGACCGGGCGGGCCTGCCACGACTATGCGGAGCGGGGTGGCCCGGGCCGCGGAGCCCGTGCCGGGCACCCGGGTGATCTCCGGCCGGCCGGCCGGGCCCGGGGAGCGTGCGGACGGTGGGCGGGGGCGCGCGGGGAAGGGAATGCGCTTCTTTCAGAGGTTTCCGGGGACCGGCTTGCACGATCGGGCGTGTTTTTCGATGGGGTGGTGTTCAGGGGGCGCTCGTCGCCCCCGCGGCTGCCGGAGCGGGGGAAGGCAGGCCGCCCACCCACACGCCACTTGAGAGGTTCGCGCCGACGTGAACGTTGCCGAGACTGTCACCCTCGCGCCGATAGACGCCACCGCAGTCCGTGATTCCGCGAGCGACGCGATCAGGGCGCCCAGGCGCCGGGCCCGCCGTCCCGAGGTACCCACGGCCCGGGTGGGCGCAGAGGAGCAGCTGTGGGGGAGCGTATGAGCGAAGGCGAGTTCGATCCGTCGGGGGACCAGGCGGTCTCCAGCGAACTGGCCGGTGTCCTGCCGGTGGAGTTCGCGGCGTTCCACTCCCAGCAGCACCGCGTCTATCTGCGCTACGCGCACCTGCAGCTGGGCAACGGCAAGGACGCCGAAGAGGTCGTCGACGACGTGTTCACCTTCCTGCTGAAGGTGTGGGGCCAGGCGCTGAAGGAGGCGAGCCTGCACGGCTTCGCCTGGGCCGTGCTGCGCGAGCACATCGAGCGCAGGCTCGCGGTCCTCGGCCGCCCGGTGGCCATGGTCGAGACGGCCTGGTTCGCCGCCCTGCGCCGCTCGTCACGGGAGCGGCTGGAGCTCCTGGAGTCGAAACTCGGCCTGTACGCAGCGATCGCCGAACTGTCCGAGCGGCAGTACGACGTGGTGCTGCTGGTCTTCCTGCTGGGCAACGACTCCGACACGGTCGCCCGGATGATGGGGATCTCCCCCGCGACGGTCCGCTCGCACATCCGCGGCGCGCGCCGAACCCTGTCCCGCAAGCTCGGGGTGGACTGGATCCCCGGAGAGGAGAAGGACCAGTGAGCGACCTGCCCCGAGAGCGGGACATGACGCTGGCCGGACTGGACGCGGCCCTGGCGGACGCGATGGTGCTCGCCGAGGAGTACGCCGGCTACGACGAGGGCGCGGCCCGTCGGCGGATCGCCCGCCGGATCGTCGCCGACCGCGCACGCTCCGCCCGGGGCACCGCCGTCACCGGCGGCGCGGCCGCGGCGGGACGGGGGGCGGCCGCGCCGGCGGCGTGGGACGACCTGGTGCTGGACGCCGCCTGCCACGTGCGGGCGGCGCGCGGCCTGGACGACCTCACCTGGTCCCTGGTGGAGAGCCGGGACTTCGCCGAGCTGGCCCTGAGCGCCGACTGCTGGCCCCACGGCGCCGAATCGGCCCTCCTGTTCGGCTGTCTCCTCCACCTGACCGACCGGACGGAGGGGGCGCGGTTCTGGTTCCAGTACGCGGCCGGGGCGGGCTCGCGGACCGCCGCGCAGTGCCTCTACCTCCACCACCTCGCCCGGGCCGAGGTCGGCACCGCCCGGCACTGGAAGGACGAGGCCCACATCCTGCCGCCCGACGGACACCTGCCGCCCCTGCCGCAGATCCCGGAGGACCTGGAGGACGCCCTCACCGCTTCGGTCATCTGGACCTCCCCGCCCATCACCACGCAGGACCTCACCACCCTCGCCACCCGGTCCGGCCGGCCCCCGTACCGGCTCCCCCTGCGGCTGCGCCAGGCCGTCACGGCACGGCCGCGGAAGGGACACCCCGACCTGGGGGACGTGTTCACCCCCGGACCGCAGGTCGCCGTCGCGGTCGCCCAGCACGCACGGCTCAACCCCCTGCACCTGACGCACGAGTCGAACCTGTGGGCCCGCGAGGCACTGCGGCAGCCGCAGCTGACGCGTGCCGCCCGGAGCGCTCCCGCCGCAGGGCCCGCACCGGCCCCGCTGGAATCGGTGCACCAGGCCCTGCGCATCCTGGAGGTGATCAACCGCTACTCGGGCGGCGTGAGCCTGACGCAGATCGCCCGCGAGACGAAGCTGCCCCAACTGGTGCTGCTGCGGGCCGTGGAGCAACTGCTTCGGGCCGACCTCGCCAGCGCCGTCGGACCCGATGCCTACGCCTCCGGCCATGCCCTGATGCTGGGCGACGCGGTCAGCGGAGAGGGGCGCGGCCACCTGCGGGAAACGCTCGCCTGGGTCCGGGACGCGGTCGGCGCCGCCGTCTACGTGGCCCGCTACACCGACGGCGAGGTCTCCATCACCCAGTACGCCGACGGTCCCGCCGCCCCGGTGGTGGACGAGTGGGTGGACTTCCGTGCCGCCGCGCACGCCTCCGCGGTCGGCAAGGCGCTGCTGGCCCAGCTCGGGCACGACGACCGCAAGGACCACCTGGACCGCCACCGGATGACCCGGTTCACCTCCCACACCCTCACCGGCCAGGAGGCCCTCTTCCACCAGCTCGACGCCCGCCAGCCGAACGCCCCGCTCCTCGACCTCCAGGAGTACGCCATCGGCACGGTGTGCGCGGCGGTTCCGATCACCGCGGGGCCGAACGCGGAATGCGTGGCGCTGTCCATCCCCGTCCCCGATCCGGGCCGCCTGAAGCAGGCCGCCCGGATCCTGCAGAGCGAGGCGGCCGCGGTCCTACTGGCTCTGATCGTCGCCGGCAGCACCGGGCCCGCGGCACGCGAGGACGGGCCGGCGGATCCGGGGGAGGCGGGTGCGGCCGGGTACGGGAGCACCATCCTGTCCACCACCGTCTGAGTCCGGGCATCGCCGGCGCGCGGACTCGAGGCGAGGAGGCAACCTGCCCCGCGTACGGCGATTCTCGGCCATCGGACGGCAGCAGTGTGCGGGGCCTTCCCGAGGAAGGCCCGCGCGGTCGACCCCGCCCTACGGGGGTGTCGGGCGGGGCCGTTGACCTCTCCACGGGGGAGGGGAGAAGGTCACCGCAGGCACAGCATTGCACTGGTTTCAGCCAAACAACAAGACTCTGGCCGATGATCTTGCCGCTGCCGTCCGGCCGCCCCGGAGGTTCACCAGCGACCCGGCTCGGTCCCCACGACCGGAACCGAGGACTCCCCGTCCACGCCCACCGGCACGTCCCCGGCGAGCATCACCCGGTGCATGACCCGCGGCGCGTCCAGGTGGGCGGTGTCGGACGGGGCGAGATGGATCGTGGCGCGGTTGTCCCAGAAGGCCACGCTGCCCGGTTCCCACCGGAACCGCACGGTGTACTCGGGCCGCGTGGCCTGCTCCAGCAGCAGCTCCAGGACCGGACCGCTCTCCGCGCGGGACAGGCCCGTGATCTGTTCGACGTAATAGCCGTTGACGAACAGCACCCGCTCGCCCGTTTCCGGGTGCACGCGTACCAGCGGGTGTTCCGAGGCGGTCTGATGGTCCAGCAGATGACGGACGTACGCATCGTCCCCCGGCCGGGCCTGGTAGCCGACGCCCAGCCGGTGCTCGGCACGCAGGCCGTCGACGAACCGCCGCATGGGCGCGGAGAGCCCGGCGTAGGCGGCCGCCAGGTTGGACCAGGTCGTGTCGCCGCCGTAGGCCGGTACCGTCTCGGCACGCAGGATCGTCGCGGCGGGCGGATCGATGCGGGCACCGTGGTCGCAGTGCCAGCCCCGCAGGAGCGTGTGGCGCCGACGGCGCAGCCACTCGGCGTGGTCCATGCCGAACCGTCCGCCGAGTTCCAGCCGGTCGGCCGTCGTCTCCACCTCGGGGACCCCGGGCGGTGATGCGCTGCCGCGGGACCTGAGCACCACCGGCTCTCCGAACCTGCGCGCGAAGGCCACGTGGGAGTCGTGGTCGAGCTTCTGCTCCCGGAAGAACACCACCTTCCAGCGCAGCACGGCGGCCCGGATCTCGGCGACCACCGCGTCGTCCAGCTCCCCGGCCAGGTCGGGCCCGGTGATCTCGGCACCGATGTGCCCGGCCACCGGCCTGACTTCGACCCTGGTGGACCCGTTCGCCGCCATGCGCACTCCGTTGGTCGTAGTGGTGCCCTTCCCCGCCAGCATGACGGCTGACCACGCCCCAGGAAAGATCGCGCCACCCGGGCCGGACCGGCGGTCTCAGGCGCGGTCGGCCGCGTCGAAGCGGGCCAGCGACAGCGCCCCGGCCCGCAGCGAGTCCTCCAGCGCACGCCGAGCGCCCCCGTCCAAACCGCCCAGCAGGTCCGCCGCCTCCTCGGCGGCGTCCCGGGCGATCTCGGCCGCCAGCTCCTGCGCAGGGGTCCGGGGACCCAGTTTGCTCACGGCCGACGCGGCCCGCGCCGGGGTGAGCAGGGCGGTGCCGTGGGCGAGCAGCCAGCCGGGGACACCGGCCACGCCCTCGGCGGGCGCCCGGTAGGGGCGTGCGCCGTCGAAGCGCCCGTCCTCGGCGAAGCCGGGCTGCTTGTACTTGGCCAGGGGCCGCGCGGGCCCCCGGAACTCTCCGGCGGGCTTGACCACCAGGCCCTCCGCGTGGTTCCCCGCGAGCGCGGGCAGGCCCAGCAGCCCGGGCAGCCGGGTGGGGAAGAGCACCGGCAGTTCCTGCAGCCGCGCGACCGGGCCCGCGGCCACCAGCGGCGCACAGAGCAGACCGGCCGCGCCGGCCGCTTCGCGCAGCGTCCGGTCCGCGACCCAGCACTCGCCGTCCCCGTCGGTGACGGTGGCGTCGAAGGGCAGCCAGAGCAGGTCCGGGGCGTACCAGACACCGGTCTGCACGGGCTCCGCCCCCGGGACCGGCGGGACGTCGGGGTGGGGGTAGCGGCCGCCCGCGAGTTCGCCGTAGACGGTCACGACCGCCGAGGCCCGCGCCCCGCACCGCTCCCGCAGCAGCCGGGCGCAGCGGGTCGCCGCGACCGCCAGGGCGGGCCAGATCCGGCCGACGCCGAAGAAGGCGTCCAGTCCGCCCTCCCCGAGCAGCTCGCGCCGCTTGGCGGGATGGGCGCCCGAGGCGTCGCACACCACCGCGAAGTTCGCACCGTGGACCTTCTCGTGGGCGACCCACTCCCGCCCGCGGGCCTCGGCCAGCCTGGTGCGGGACGGGATCTTCGGATACGGGGACCAGGAGAGGGGTTCGGGGTGCACCGGGCGATGGTAGCGAGCACCTCCGGCCCGCAGCCCGGGGATTTCCGCCGGAGCGGCCGGACCCCCCACCCCGGAAACCCGGGCGGGGGGCCCACGGCCCGTACCGCCGGAGGGGAGCCTTCCCGGTCCTGCCGTACTGCACGTCCAGGCAGTTGCCCGGGGCCCGGACGGCGCCGTCGGCCTCCGGCTTCCAGGCCTGCGCGTTGGTGCCGTTGCAGGAGTGGATCTGGACGGGTGTGCCGTGGCGGTCTCGGAACCCCTCACGTCCAGGCACTTGCCGGGTTCCGCCGACGCGCCGGGCCGCTGGATGCGGAGCGCCGTACTGGAGGTGGCGGAGCGGAGGACCAGGCCGATGCCGAGGCGGGGGCGATCCTCCCGGCGTACCACCTCGGCGGGCCCGGACGCACCACCAGGTCGCCCGGCGGCTCCACCCCGGAGCCGGCCGCCTGCTTCCGCCGGCTCCGCCGCGGCCCGGCCCTGCCGGCGGCCCGCCTCCCGCACCGAGCACGCAGCGGGGGGCCTGCCGATCAGCGCCTCGCGGCCTCCGGTGACGCCCCCTGATCCGGCCGCATCAGGGAGCGTCACCCTCTAGCGCCGGTGCGGGGCGGTGATCCGGCGGACGGACTCGACCACCGCCGCCCGGTGCCGGGCCAGCAGTTCGGGGGTCCAGCCGGTGCCGGTGCCGCCCGCGGCGGGGCCGCCCACGGCGCCGAACCACGCCTGCGACAGGCCCACGACCAGCGTCAGTACGTCGACGGCGTCCATCCCGGCGTCGATCCGGCCCGATTCCTGCGCCTGCCGTACCGCCTCCACCTTGCCCGCGTAGGAGGCGGCCTCCGCGTCCGTGGAACCCGGACGCTCCAGCTGCTTCCACAGCACCAGCCGCATCAGCGACGGCCGCTCGACGAGGTGGTCGAAGACGGCGCCGGCGTAGCCGGCCAGATCGCCGGCGTCGAACGGCACGGATTCCGAGCCCGTCTCCAGCGCCCGCTGGAGCACCGCGTCGAAGAGCTGCTCCTTGTTGCCGTAGTAGACGTAGATCAGCCGCTTGTTCGCCTGGGCCGCATCCGCGACGCGGTCCACCCGCGCCCCGGCGATGCCGTACGCCGCGAACTCGGCGAAGGCCGCGTCGAGCAGGCGGGCCTTGGTCGCACTCGAATCCCTTGCCATGGCGGGCAGCCTAGCAAGTAACTATCCAGTTATTGACATCCTCGCCCCGCGTGGTGCATGATCTATCTATCCAGTTAGTTACTTATGAGGAGAGCACAATGGAGATCCGCGCACTGGGCCGCCAGGGGCTGAAGGTCGGAGCCGAGGGGCTGGGCCTGATGGGCATGAGTGCCCACTACGGGGCCACCGACGAGACCGAGTCGCTCGCCACGATCGACCGCGCCCTGGAGCTGGGCGTCACCCTCCTCGACACCGCCGAGGGCTACGGGCCGTTCCGCAACGAGCAGCTCCTCGGCAAGGCGCTGGCCGGCCGCCGTGACGCCGCAGTGGTCGCCACCAAGACCGGCGTCGAGTTCACCGATGAGGGCGGCTTCCGCGGCCACAACGCGACCCCGGAGTACATCCGCCGTTCGGCCGACCGCTCCCTGCGCCACCTGGGCACCGACCACATCGACCTCTACTACCTGCACCGCATCGACCCGGCCGTCCCCGTCGAGGAGAGCGTCGGCGCCATGGCCGAGCTGGTCGAGGCCGGCAAGGTCCGCCACATCGGTCTGTGCGAGGTCGCGCCCGCCACCGTCGAGCGCGCCCACGCGGTGCATCCGCTCGCCGCCGTGCAGACCGAGTACAGCCTCTTCGAGCGCGGCATCGAGCACGACGGGGTGCTGGACACCCTGCGGCGGCTCGGCATCGGGCTCGTCGCGTACTCCCCGCTCGGCCGCGGCTTCCTCTCCGGAGCCGTCACCAGCCCGGACGACTTCGCCGCGGACGACTTCCGCCGCACCGACCCCCGCTTCCAGGGGGAGAACTTCCACCGCAACCTCGCCGTCGTCGACCAGGTGCGCCGCCTCGCCGCCGAGAAGGACGTCACGCCCTCGCAGCTGGCCCTGGCCTGGACCCTGCGCCAGGGGGCGGTGCCCATCCCGGGCACCAAGCGCCGCCGCTACCTGGAGGAGAACGTCGCGGCAACCGGCGTCACGCTCACCGACGCCGACCTGGCCGCCATCGACTCCGTCGCCCCGCACGGAGTGGCCTCGGGCGACCGCTACGCGCCGGAGCTGATGGCGTCACTGGGCGGCTGACGGGCCGGGCAGGGGGGCACCACAGGCCCGGGGCGCCGGTCCGCTCAGGCGAAGACCCCCGCGCGGGCCGCGGCGACCGCCGCCCGCGCCGCCCGCTGCGCCGCTGCCTCGTCGAGCGGGGCGCCGGAGGTCAGCAGCCGGTAGTACAGGGGCGCCGAGACGGCGCGGACCACCTCGGCGGCGTCGGTGCCCTCCGGCACTTCGCCCCGCTCCACGGCCTGTTGCACGCACGGGGCCCAGGCGGCGACGCGGACCTCGTAGAAGCGGTGCAGGGCCTCGGCCGTCCGCTCGTCGCCGGTGGCCGCGGCGATCACGGCCCGGAACAGCGCCCCCTGGCGGGGGTCGGTCAGGGTCCGCCGTACGAGGTCGGCGTTGGCCAGCAGGTCGCCGAGGAGCGAGCCCGTGTCGGTGCGCGGCGAGGACTGCTCGGCCATGTCCGTCAGCAGGTCCGCGACCAGGCCTGCCACCGTGCCCCAGCGGCGGTACACCGTCGTCTTGCCCACGTCGGCACGGCGGGCGACCTCCGTGAGGTCGAGCCGGTCGTACCCGCACTCGGCGAGCACGTCCCCGGCGGCCTGAAGCACCGCGGCCCGGACCCGGGCCGTACGGCCCCCGGGGCGAACGGTGCCCGGCTCGACGGCATCACTCGGCGTCATAACGGGTCTCCGGTTCCATTAGGGGCGATCTCCTGCTACGTTGGGGCCATCTTAACGGGTCTACCGTCCCATTACGTTTGCCGGAGGGATGCATCATGGATTACAGGCAGCTCGGTACCTCGGGTCTCACCGTCCCCGCCCTGAGTTTCGGAGCCGGAACGTTCGGCGGCCAAGGGCCGCTCTTCGGCGCATGGGGCACCACCGACGCGCAGGAGGCGCGCCGGCTGGTGGACATCTGCATCGAGGCCGGCATCACCATGTTCGACACCGCCGACGTGTACTCGGCGGGCGCCTCGGAAGAGGTGCTGGGCCAGGCGGTCAAGGGCCGGCGGGACCAGGTCCTGATCTCCACCAAGGCCGGTCTGCCCATGGGCGACGGCCCCGGCGACGCCGGAACCTCCGGGTCCCGCCTGATCAGGGCGACCGAGGACGCCCTGCGCCGGCTCGGCACCGACTACATAGACCTCTTCCAGCTGCACGCCTTCGACGCCGCCACGCCCGTCGAAGAGGTGCTGTCCACGCTCGACGAGCTGGTGCGGTCCGGGAAGATCCGCCACGTCGGCGTCTCCAACTTCGCGGGCTGGCAGCTGATGAAGTCCCTCTCGGCCTCCGAGAAGCTCGGCTTCCCCCGCTACGCCGCCCACCAGGTCTACTACTCCCTCATCGGCCGCGACTACGAATGGGAGCTGATGCCCCTCGGCCGGGACCAGGGCGTCGGCGCCGTCGTCTGGAGCCCCCTGGGCTGGGGACGCCTGACCGGCAAGCTGCGCCGCGGCCGCCCGCTGCCGCCGGGGAGCCGCCTGCACCGGACCGCGGACTTCGGCCCGCCGGTGGAGGACGCCTACCTCTACGACGTGGTCGACGCCCTGGACGAGGTGGCCCGCGAGACGGGCCGGACCGTCCCCCAGGTGGCCATCAACTGGCTGCTGGCGCGGCCCACGGTGTCCTCCGTCATCGTCGGTGCGCGCAACGAGGCCCAACTGCGCCAGAACCTGGGCGCCGTCGGCTGGACCCTGTCGCCCGAGCAGACCGCCCGCCTCGACGCGGCGAGCCACCGGCCGGCGCCGTACCCGTACTTCCCGTACGAACGCCAGGAGGGCTTCGCCCGCCTCAGCCCGCCGATGATCGGGAGCCGTCGGCCGGCCGCGTGACCGTCGGCGTGTTCCAGCCGGAGATCCGCAGCCGCGGCGCGGAACCGCGCAGGCCGGCGGTCCGGTAGGCCGCCGTCAGCGTCACCGACTCACCCGGCCAGAGGCTGACCTGGTTGTCGCTCCACCGGACGGGCAGCACCGGTTCGTCCCCCGCCCCCACCAGGTGGACGTCGGTCAGCAGCGCCGGAGCGGTGCCGCCGCCCCCGTGCCGCAGGGTCACCGTCGTCGTGGACGTCCCCGCGCCGTCCTGCGTCGTCGAGGCGGCCGAGGTGACCGTCGCCCGCCCCATCGTGGTCAGCCCGCTGAGGTCGGCGTAGGAGGTGGTGGGGGTGTAGTACCAGTCGGTTCCCGCCCAGTCGAGCACGTCCTCCTCGGTGGAGAGCCAGTAGACGTTCCGGCTCACCTCCCGCCCCGAGCCGTCCGTCAGCAGCAGCCGGGCCAGATAGGTGGTGGACAGCCCCGCGACCGACCGGGGGACCGTCAGTACGGTGCTGTTCGCGCCGTCGCCCCCGACGCTCAGCCCGGTCACCGTACGGTCGTACTCCGGCGTGCCGTCGGGGGTGAAGAGCGTCACCCGCGCCGACAGGCCGGAGACCGCCGCGGGCCGGTTGTTGACGACCGCCACCGAGCGGTCGTCGTAGGCGTACTGGATGTGCAGCGGCTCGTTCGCCTTCTTCGCACCGAAGTAGGCGCCGCCCTGATCGAGGTAGCGGTCCACCAGCTGCCACTGCAGCGAGGTCCAGCCGCTGTTGAACATCCAGTAGATGACACCCGTCGACGGCTTCGAGGCGTCCTTGGCATTGCGCCCGTACGCCTCGAACTGCGCGCGCACGTTCTCGTACTGGGCCAGCTGCGCCTTGCGCACGTAGTCCTCGAGGCCGGTGGGCGCGCCGTAACGGCCCTCCAGCGCCGCGTTGTACAGCTTCAGCGTGGCGAACGTGGCCGAGGGGGAGCGGTGGTACTGGGGCGCGGACGGGTCCTTCCAGAGGGTCTCCAGCTCGGCGGGGGACAGCATGCGGCGCAGCGTGTCGAGGGTCGGCACGTCCGGGCCCGCACTGGTCTCGGAGTTGAAGCCGGTGGCGCCGCCCTCCCGCTTCGCGTACCAGTAGCCGGGCGGGACCCAGTCGTAGGGGCCGGTCATCTTCATCCCCGACCTCCCGGTGACCGGCGCCGAGGCGTCGGAGGCCGCGGGCACCACCGGGGCCGTCCAGTCTGCGGCCTCCAGCGCGTCGAGGTACCCCCGCTCGATCTCCTCGTCCGGTGCGAAGTCACTGCCGATCAGGAAGGAGATCACACTGGGGTGGTGGCGCAGCCGGGCGGCTTCGGCGGCCATGGACGCCCGGGCGACGGGGTAGTCGCGGGCCTCCCACCTCTCCCCGGCCTCGCTGCCGTTGACTTCGCCCTCCCACTTGTCGCAGCACTCCCAGCCGGGAAGGGTGAGGATCCCGTACCGGTCGGCCAGGTCGAAGAACTCGTCCGGCTCGATGTGCCCTTCCAGCCGCAGGGTGTTCAGGCCCAGGTCGAGGGCGTACTTCAGCCGGTCCTCGACGTAGGTGCGGTCCCAGCGCAGGAACGCATCGGGGGACCAGCCCGCGCCCTTGATCAGCAGCGGGCGTCCGTTGATCCGGTACTGCCGGTCGCCGTCCGCGTTCAGCGGAGCCCGGACGTCGCGGATGCCGAACGACGCGTGCGCGGTGTCGGAGGGCGCGCCGTCCACCGTCGCGGTGAGGTCGAGTCCGTACAGGGGCTGCCCGCCCATCGAGGCGGGCCACCACACCCGCGGGGAGCCCAGCCGCAGGCCGGGATGGTCGGCGGGGGAGAAGACCACCGTCTTCGTCTCGTGCGGGGCGAGAGAGACCTCCCGGCTGACGGCGGCCGGACCCGCGGTGCCGGACACCGTGGCGGTGACGGTGCCGGCCGAGTCGTTGCGCACCTGCGCCTTGACGGTCAGGTCGGCCGAGGCCATCGACGGCACGGCCAGGGCGGTCACCACGTGGGCATCGCGCAGGGCGACCGGACCGCCCCGGCGCACCGTCACGTCCCGGACGATGCCCATGTTCTCGTCGGGCGGCGGCTGGATCCAGTCCAGCCATCCCATCGTCAGCTGCTTGCGCGGGTCGTTGGGCTGGATCCGGAAGGCGACCGTGTTGGCGCCGGCCCGGACCAGGTCGGTGACGTCCAGCTCGTGCCGGGTGTACGCGCCCGCGACGGTGCCCGCGGAGGCGATCCGGCTGCCGTTGACGAAGACGTCGGCGGCGGAGATCACCCCGCTGAAGTCCAGGTACGTACGGGCCGTCGTGTCGGCGACGGTGAAGTCGGAACGGAACCACCACGGCACGTCGAAGTCGGCGGCCGGGATCTGCTTCTGACGGGTGGAGTAGAAGGGGTCGGGGTACACACCCGCGGCGAGGAGCGCCGCGAGGACGGTGGAACGGGGGCCGGCCGGATACCAGCCGGCCGCCGGATAGCCGGGGCTGGAGACGACGGCCGCCGGGTCGGAGACCTTCGCCGACGACTGGATCGCGTACCCGGCCAGGACCGTCGTGCTGCCCGGCTCCGCGGCGACCGGGGTCACCCGGGCCGCAGGGGCCGGACCCGGCACCGCCTGCGCGGCGGGAGCCGTTCCGGACGCGCCGGCGGCGAGGGCGAGGACCACCCCGGCGGCGGCCAGGGCGAGGCGAGGGAACACGGGGCCTCCCGCGGATCGGGGCGCACGGAAGGGCCCCGCTGGTGAACTGCCCTGAGGGAACGGGCGGCATGAACGCTACTCAATCCGCGCACGCCTCCCGCGGCAGGCCGCCCTCGGCGCGTCGGGCCCGGACGGCCGGCCCGGCGGCCCGGCCGGGGCCCGGCCGTCCGCCTGCCCGGGCGCCCCTTCACACGGGGCTGCGGCGGGTGGCGAAGGGGCCGCCGGAGCCGAAGGCCAGGGCGGCGAAGCGTTCGCCCATCCGGCGGTGCGCATCGGCGTCCGGGTGCAGCCGGTCGGGCAGCGGCAGTTCGGCGTGGTCCGCGTCTCCGTAGAGCTCGCGGCCGTCCAGGTGGTGCAGGTTCGTGTCCTCGGCCGCCCGCAGACGGACGATGCGCGCGAGCTCCTCCCGGATGACGCCCAGGGTCAGCTTCCCGGCGGCCCGCTCCGCGGGGTCGCCCGTGGCCCGGAAGCGGATCCTGCCCGCGGCCAGCTCGTCGAGGTCCGGCGCGCTGGGACCGGGCGTGTCCTCGTGGATGGGGCAGAGGATGGGCGAGACGACCAGGAGCGGCGTGGTGGGATGGCCCTCGCGGACGGTGTCGAGGAAGCCGTGGACCGCCGGGCCGAAGGCGCGCAGCCGCATCAGGTCGGTGTTGACGAGGTTGATGCCGATCTTCACGCTGATCAGGTCGGCGGGGGTGTCGCGCAGCGCCCGGGCCGTGAAGGGGTCGAGCAGGGCGCTGCCGCCCAGGCCGAGGTTGGTCAGTTCCGCACCGCCCAGGGCACCGGCCACCGCGGGCCAGGTCGTGCTGGGTCCCGCGGCGTCGGAGCCGTGGCTGATCGAGCTGCCGTGGTGCACCCAGCTGGGTCGGCCGCGGTCCGGCAGGGGCTCGACCGGGGCATCCGTCCGCAGGGCGACCAGCTCGGTCATCTCGTTGTACGGCAGCCAGATCTCGACGTCCTTGAGACGGTCGGGGAGTGCCGGGAACCGGGCCGTGCCGACGGGGCCGGAGCGGGTCCGGGCCGAACCGGTGGCCAGGTCCACCGTCAGCACGTTGCCGCCGTCCACCCTCGCCTGCCCGGCCGGACGGCCGTCGACGACGAGGTCGTAGACCCCGTCCGGGCGTGGCGGCGCGCCCGCGTACACCCGCCTGGTGCGCAGGGCGTCCAGCTCGATGACGGTGGCGCGGGTGCGCAGCGCCAGGCGTACGCCGGACGGCTGGGCCTCCGCCATGGCCAGCAGGCCGTCGGTGCACTGGGCGCGGGCCCGGGCGGGCAGCCGGTGCGGCAGCAGGCCGTGGGCGGTGCGCTCCAGGTCGAGGGCGCCGCGCAGGAGGTCCGGGGTGATGGGTGTGGTGATCCACCGGGGTGCGGTGCTCATGGTTCCAGCCTGTCGGTCAGGGTGGTCGTTCGGAGTGCGCCGGCTCGGGTGCGGGCCTGCCGGGCCGTGCAGGGCGGCTCCGTGGCGTCCGGCGGTGGGGCATGCGGGGCGGTGCGGCGTGCGGGAGGGTGCGGCGTGGCCAGGGGCCGTGGTCAGGGCTGCGCGGGCCAGTTCCGCAGCAGGGCGTCGAGGGCGTCCAGCACCCTCGACCAGGACTCCTCCGAGTCGGGGGCGCTGTGGCTGAAGCTTCCGCCCGACTCCAGGCCGACGTAGCCGTGGAAGACGCTGCCGAGGAGCCGGACGGCATGGGTCCGGTCCGGTTCCGTCAGGTCGTAGCCGCGCAGGACCGCCCGCATCATCCCGGCGTGCCTGCCTCCCGCGCCGGCGGCCGCTTCCTCCGGGGTCAGCCTCAGCTGGGCCGCGGCGTATCGGCCCGGGTGCTCCCGGGCGTAGTCGCGGTACACGTTCGCGAGGGCGGTCAGGGCGTCCTTGCCCGCCCGCCCCGCCAGCGCCGCGGAGACCCGGTCGGCCAGTTCCTCCAGGGCGAGCAGGGCGATCCGCGCTTTCAGGTCACGGGAGTTGCGTACGTGCGAGTACAGGCTCGCCGCCTTGACGTCGAAGCGCCGGGCGAGCGCCGACACGGTCACCTGGTCGAAGCCGACCTCGTCCGCGAGTTCCGCTCCCGCCCGGGTCAGGCGTTCCGCCGTCAGCCCCACGCGCACCATGGCCGTCCTCCCCTTCTACGACAGCCATGGTGGACCTGCCTCATACCTTTAGGCAAATGGAATAATCCTGTAGGCAGCTGCGGACCTACCCGTTCCCCTGCCGGCCCGCCTTCACCGCTGCCCGCGTCCGCCCGCTGCCGCCGCTGCTGCCGCCGCCCGTCCGGCCGGCCGGTGACGCGCCGGCGGGACGTGCCGCGAGGGCCGTGAGGAGCACGACCAGACCGCAGCCGGCGACCAGCAGCCAGCCGGGGCGCGACGCGAGGGCGAGTCCAGCGGGCGGGGCGTCCACCAGGAGGCCGCCGGCGAGGGCGATGCCGAGGGCCGAGCCGACCTGCCGGGCGGTCGACGTGATCCCCCCGGCGACCCCGGCCCGCTCGGGCGGCAGGGCGCTGACGGCGACGTGCGTGATCGGCGCGTTCGCGAAGCCGAACCCGGTGCCGACGAGCAGCAGGGCCACCGACAGCAGCCGGATGTCGGTGTGGTCGCCGATGCCCACGAGGCAGAGGCCGCCGGCCGTGACGAACCCCCCGGCGAGCAGCAGCGGCGGGCGGGCCCCGTAGCGCCCGACGAGCATCCCGGAAACCGGCGCGCACACGGTGGCCGCGACGGCCATCGGGAGCGTGACGAGTCCCGCGGCCACCGGGGTCGTGCCGCGGGCCTGCTGGAGGTACAGGGTGGTCAGGAGCAGGGTCGCGCTGAGGGCCAGGAACACCACGACCGCACCGGCGACCGCGGCGAGGAACGGCGGCCTGCGCAGCAGCCGCGGGTCCATCAGCGGCTCGGCCCGCCGCGACTCCACCCAGCCGAACGCCCCTGCCGCGGCGGCGACCAGGACGTACCCGGCGACCGCCGCGGGCGAACCCCACCCCAGGTGCGGTCCCTCGATCAGGACCGCGACCGCTCCGCCGACCACCACCGTCAGCAGCAGCTGCCCCGGGCCGTCGAGCCGACGCGGCCGTTCCGCGCGGGACTCCGGGACGTACCGCACGGTCAGCGCCAGGGCCAGCAGGACGACCGGCAGGTTGATCCAGAAGACCGACCGCCATCCGAAGGCGGAGACCAGTGCCCCCCCCGCGAGCGGCCCGGCGGCCATGCTGACGCCGAAGACCGCCGCCCAGATGCCGATCGCCCGCGCCCGTTCCCTCGGTTCGGTGATCACGTTGACCACGATCGCCAGCGCCACCGGGCTGAGCATCGAGCCGCCGACGCCCTGCAACACGCGGGCGGCGACCAGCACACCGACGTCCGGCGCGAGGGCGCAGGCCGCGGAGGCGGCACCGAAGACGACCAGCCCGAGCCGGAACACGCGCCGGCGACCGATGCGGTCGGCCAGGGCACCGGACGAGATCAGCAGGCTGGCCAGCACCAGGGTGTACGCGTCGACGGTCCACTCCAGGCCGCGGGTCCCGACGCCCAGCCCCGCGCCGATCGACGGCAGCGCGACGTTCACGACGGTCGTGTCCAGTCCGACCACGAACAGGCTCAGGCAGCAGATGGCCAGAACCTTCCAGCGGCCGGGCCCGCCTGATGTCACGTCCACGGATCCTCCTCAGTGGTGCTTCGCGACGCCTCGTGGCGCCTTCGCGGCCCGCCGGGGAACCGTGTCCTCGCAGGCCGGGGGAGACCAACGTCGGGCCGGCGGGACCGGAGGGGGGAGGAAATTTGCGAGGACCGCAAAAAACCGGCGTTCCGTGCCCCGGGCAGCGGCCGGCGGCGAGGAGCCCGCCCCGATGCCCCGCAGACTGGGGGAATGGACCCTGAAATGGAGCGGATGCTCGCCGCCATCGGGCCTCGGCTGCGCTCGCTGCGCCGCGACCGCGGCCTGACCCTCGAAGCCCTCGCGGCGCAGACCGGCATCTCGGTCAGCAGCCTGTCGCGGCTGGAGTCGGGCAAGAGGCGCCCGACCCTCGAACTCCTCGTACCCCTCGCGCGGGCGCACCGCATCGCGCTCGACCAGCTCATCGCCACCCCGGCCACCGGCGACCCGCGGGTGCACCTGACCCCGGTGCGGCACCGCAGGAACGGCAGCGTCCTGGTGCCCCTGACGCAGTACCCGGGCCGCCTCCAGGTGTTCAAGCAGGTGATCGCCCCCGGCCCCCGCAAGCTCGTCACCCACGCCGGCTACGAGTGGCTCTTCGTCCTCGCCGGGGAACTGACGCTCGTCCTGGGGGAGCGCGAGCTGAGGCTCGGCCCGGGCGAGGTCGCCGAGTTCGACACCGCCGAACCGCACTGGTTCGGTCCGAGCGGCGACCGGAGCGTGGAGATCCTCCACGTCTTCGGCCCCCGGGGGGACCGGGCCCGGGTCCGCGCCACGACCTGAGACCGCACCGGGACCGCCGTACCGCCACCGGATCGCCGTACCACGACCGCGGCACCGGACCGCCGTACCGCGACCACCGCACCGGATCGCCGTACCGGATCGCCGTACCGCGACCGCGGCACCGGATCGCCGGGCCGGGGCCGTCCTACCGGGACCGTTCCTCCAACGCCCGGGCGCCCGCGGCGATGACCTCGGCGAGCCGGTCCGCGAGGGCTGCGTTGCACCCCCCGAGGTGGACGAAGCCGTGGCCGCCCACGGGGCCGTCGTTGCGCAGCGACGGAAGGGCGACTCCGGCGCGCACCAGTGCCGCCGCCAGGCGGGCGACGGCGTCCTCGCCCTCCTGGTAGGCGGCGTCCTGGCGCTTGCCGTACTCGATGCGCTCGCTGCGGGTGAGCTCGTTCGTCATGACGCTGCCCTCTCGTGGTCGGTTCACGTGGATGCGGTGCGGGGTGGTGCGCCGGCCGGCGCGGGCTGTCGACCCGTGCGTCCGGCAACCAGCGCAAGAAGACCCTCCGCGCGGCCTCCGCGCGCCAGGAGCCGTGCAACTGGGACCCCCTTGGGGTGAACACGTGCCAAGTGCGGGGCGCAACCTGCCCGGGAGCCGTATGATCTCCCACCCCGTCAGGCGTCCCCCGCCACTCCCGACCCGTCAGGCGTCGGCGTCAGGCGTCGCCCCGGATGCGGGCGTGCAGGTGCTCGTCGTGCCATCCGTCCGCGTGGAGCAGAGCACTGCGCATCGTCCCCTCGAAGGTGAACCCCGCGTGCGTCGCCACCCGGCAGGACCCCGGGTTCTCCACGGAGTGGGTGATGCGGAGCCGGTGCAGTCCGAGGTCCTCCAGGGCCCACCGGCTGATGCGTACGGTCGCTTCGGCCACGGCCCCGTGGCCGCGTCCCTCGGGCAGGAGCCAGTACAGGAACTCGGCGCTGCCGCCGCGGAGATCGATGTCGGCGAGCCCGATCAGACCCACCGGCGGGGCGTCGGCGGCCGGTACCACCGCCCAGACCGCCGCCTTCTCGTCCTGCCAGCGCCGGCGCCACGTCGCGATCTTCTCGCGGGCCTCGTCCGGGGACAGGTGCCCCGGACGGTTCCACTTCTGGATCTCCGGATCCTGGCAGGAGGCGACCAGCACTCCGGCGTCCTGCGGCTGCCACGGGCGCAGGTGGAAGCCGCAGGCGAGGGGGAAGACCGGCTGTCCGGTCCGGCCCATGCTGCCGGCCGGGACCACGGGGGGTATCGGATTCATCGCAGCATGATGTCAAGATCCACGGAGAGGCCCGTCGCCGGACCGTGCACGGTGTGCGGTGCGCGCTGCGGCGGACCCGGTGGCGCGGCCCGGCGGGCGGTGGCGCAGGGCATCCCGCCCTCGGTGGGTTTTCCTGGTTCGCCCCATGGGCGGGGCGCCGTGAACGGGCAGGTTGCTGGTGCCCGTGTCGTGGTCCGCCCGGGCGCGCCCATGCGGCCGGTCGGGCGACAATGGGCCCATGACCGGCCCCGGGCTTCCGCCGGACGGCGCCGTCACCCCGGACGCGGGGCGCTACGGCGAACGGTTCTTCCGGCCTGACGAGGGGGGCGAGGGCGACCGCATCGACCTCGGCGCCCTCACCTACGACGCGACGACCATCGCCCGGCTGCGGATGCTGGGAGCGGGACCGGGCTGGACCTGCCTGGAGGTGGGCGCGGGCACCGGCACGGTGGCGCGAAGACTGCTGGACGAGGCCGGCGTCGACTCGGTCCTCGCCGTGGACCGCGACGTACGCTTCCTCGCGGCGCACCCCGTTCCGGGCCTGACCGTCCGGCAGGCGGACATCACCTCCGACGACTTCGCCCCGGGACCCTTCCACCTCGTCCACGTACGGTTCGTCCTCATGCACCTGCCGTCCCCGCGGCGGATGGTCGCCAGGCTGAGCGGGCTGCTCGCCCCCGGCGGCGTCCTGGTCATCGGCGACGCGGTCGACCTGACGACGGCGGAGGCGCCCGACACGCCGTACACCCGGGCCATGCGCGCCATGTGGCAGGGGCTGCGCGACACCATCGGGACGGACGTCTCCCAGGTGCCCCGCCACCCCGAGCTGCTGCGCGCGGCGGGACTGGAGCGCGTGGCCGCCGAGATCCACGTACCCCCGCTCGAACCCGGCAGCGCGATCAGCGGCTTCTGGGCCGACACCTGGGGACGGGCCCGGGAGGCCATGGTGGGGACGGGGCTCGTCGACAACGCCCGGATCGACGAGGCCGTACGGTTCCTGGATTCCCCCGCCTGCACCGGCCTGTCCCCGGGCATGCTCACGGCCTGGGGGCACAGGCCCGCGCAGCACGCCGGCCGGTGACCCCGCCTCCCCACCCGGGATCAGTCCTGCACCCCGGAGGGCTTGCGCAGTGCGGTACGGACCGACCAGATCACCGACACCAGCGGAACGGCCACCACGGCCCCCACGACTCCGGCCGCGATCGCCCCCGCGACCACAGAGATCGCCACCACCAGCGGATGCAGCCGCACCGCCCAGCTCATGACGAGCGGGTGCAGCAGATGGCCCTCGATCTGACCGATGACCACGATCAGCGCGACCACGACCGCCGCCACCAGAGGACCCTGCGACGCGAGCGCGACCACGGCGGCGACCGCGAGCGCCACCGGGGAACCGATCAGCGGGATGAAAGCGGCGAGGAACTCCAGCAGCGCCAGCGGCACGGCCAGCGGGACCCCCAGCAGCCAGAGCGCGAGACCGACCAGGATCGCGTTCGTCGCCGCCACGAGGACGATGCCGTGCGTGTAACCCGTGAAGGTGCGCCAGGCCGCCCGTCCGGCGAGCTCCGCGCGGTCGCGCACCGACACCGGCAACTGCTCCCGGAACCACGCCCACTGCCGGTCCCCCGAATGGACGAAGAACACCGAGCAGAACAGCGCCAGGGCCAGCGTGGTGAGGACGGCCACCAGTTGGCCCGCCCCGCTCAGCGCCGTACTCAGCACGGTCGAGCGGTGGCCGGAGAGGTACTGCCCGATCCGCGTCTGGACGTCCGACAGGGCCTGCGGCTCCAGCCGGAACGGCGGCTGCTCCAGCCAGGCCTCGATCCTGCCGATGCCGTCCCGGAACTCCCGGAACAGCGTGGTCCGCTCACCCGCCACCGCTTCGCCGACCAGCACGAGCACGCCGAGGACGAGCGCGGCGCTGCCGATCAGGGTGACGGCCACCGCGAGCCCGCGGGGCAGGCCCCGGGACGCCAGATCGGCCACCGGCCGCAGCAGCGCCGTGACCACCAGACCGAGGAAGACGGCCACACCGATCTCGTGGAACCGCCCGAGCAGGGCGAACAGCGCGTAGACGACCACGCCGACGACGAGCACCCGCCACGCGTAGGCGGCGGCCGTACGAAGGAAGGGGACCACCGGCGGCGGTGTGCCTGGCTGCATGGCCCACGAGGTACCCCCGTGGGTCCGCCCGCCCACGCCCGGACCCCGACATTCCCCCGGGCATCCGCCCGGCCGGGGTCCGTACGGGCGAACCTCACGGGCCCGGGGGTCACTGGCGCCCCGGCCGCGCGGCCCGTCCACCGGCAGGCGGACTGTCGGTGGCATGGGTCACAGTTGAGGGACCGGCGACGCTCCCCGCGCGGATACGAGGTGGTCCCATGAAGCACGCGATCCAGGCCGAAGGGCTGGCCAAGCGGTACAAGGAGACACGCGCGCTGGCCGGGGTGGACCTTCAGGTTCCGGCCGGGACCGTTTGCGGCCTGCTGGGTCCCAACGGCGCGGGCAAGACGACCGCGGTCCGCATCTTCGCCACGCTCCTGCGTCCGGACGGCGGCCGGGCCGAGGTCGGCGGGTACGACGTCGTGCGGGAGGCGGGACGTGTCCGGTCGCTGATCGGGCTGACGGGGCAGTACGCCGCCGTCGACGAGAACCTGACCGGTACGGAGAACCTGCTGATGATCGGCCGGCTGCTCGGCATGCCCCGCGGCGACGCCCGGGCCCGCGCCGCCGAACTGCTCGACCGCTTCCACCTGACCGACGCCGCCGGGCGGGCGGCCAAGGCGTACTCGGGGGGCATGCGGCGACGGCTCGACCTGGCGGCCAGCCTGGTCGGCCGGCCCCGGATCCTCTTCCTCGACGAGCCGACGACCGGGCTCGACCCGCACAGCCGCGGCGAGGTGTGGGACATGCTGCGCGTCCTGGTCTCGGAGGGCATGACCACCCTGCTGACCACGCAGTACCTGGACGAGGCCGACCGCCTCGCCGACAACATCGTGGTGATCGACCAGGGCACGGTGATCGCGGACGGCACCCCCGACGAGCTGAAGTCGCAGGTCGGCGGCCAGGTACTGCAGCTGCGTCCCGCCCGTGCAGCCGATCTCGCCGCCGCGCACGCGCTGATCACGGAGACGGCCGGCCCCCAGACCAAGATCGAAGGTGATGGGATCACGGCACCCGTCAACGACCCGGCGCTCATGCCGAGCGTCGTGCGCCGACTGGACCAGGCGCGCATCGAGGTCGGCGAACTCATCCTCCGGCGCTCGTCCCTCGACGAGGTGTTCATGGTGCTGACCGGACACCGCGCGGAGCCGGCCGGCACCCCGGCCGACGAGGAGACCGAGGACACCGAAGGCACCGAGGACCGGCACGTGAACGCGGGGAGCCCGTCATGACCGCGACGCTCACCGAGGGCCTGGGACGCGGCGGCAGGGTGCGCCCCCTGGCGGCCATGCGGCAGACCGCCACCATGGCCTGGCGCAGCCTGGTCTCGGTGAAGCACAACCCGCTGGAACTGGTCGACTACAGCATCACGCCGGTCATGTTCGTGTTCCTGTTCACCTACGTCTTCGGCGGGCAGATGTCGGGCACTCCGCGCGAGTACCTCCAGTACGCGCTCGCGGGCATCATCGTCCAGAACACCCTCTTCATGAGCGTGTACACCGCCATGTCCCTGAACTCGGACCTCACGAAGGGGGTCTTCGACCGGCTGCGGAGCCTGCCCATCGCCCGTTCGGCACCCCTGTTCGGGCGGATCGCGGCCGACCTGGCCAAACAGCTCTGGGCCATGGTGCTGATGGTCGCACTGGGCATGGTGCTGGGTTTTGAGGTCACCGGCGGCCCCGGCGGCTTCCTCGCCGCGACGGTGCTGCTGCTGACCTTCGCGGCAGCCGTCTCGTGGACGGCCGTCCTCGTCGGGATGCTGGCCGGGGACGCCGAGAAGGTACAGGTCTACGCCTTCACCTTCATCTTCCCGATCACCTTCACGAGCAGTGCCTTCGCCCAGGTCGACACCATGCCCGGCTGGCTCCAGGCATGGGTGGAGGTCAATCCCGTCACGCACCTGTCGGACGCCGTCCGCGGTCTCCTGCTCGGCACGCCCGCGGGCGGCCCGACCCTCTGGTCCCTGGTCTGGGCTGCGGGCATCGCCCTGGTCTTCATGCCGCTGGCGATGCGCGCGTACCGTGCCCAGGACCGCTGACGGCCGGCCGACCACCCCCGCCGCCCCCTCCCGGCCGCCGCCGCGGAGTGCAGGGCCGCTGCCGGGCAGGATCTCGGGCAGGATGACGCAGGTGCAGACGACGGAAGAACTGGTGGCCAAGGCCGGGGCGCTGGCCGTCCCGGGCGGCCGGCGGATCCTCGGCATCGCCGGACCGCCCGGGGCCGGGAAGTCGACGCTGGCCGCGCGGCTGGCCCACGCGCTCGGCCCGGAGAGGGCCGTGGTCGTCCCCATGGACGGCTTCCACCTCGCCCGGGCCGAGCTGGCCAGGCTGGGGCTGGCCGGCCGGAAGGGCGCCCCGGACACCTTCGACGCCGCCGGGTACGTCTCCTTGCTGCGCCGGCTGCGCGCACCCGGCGCCGCCACCGTGTACGCGCCGGCCTTCGACCGCTCCCTCGAGGAACCGATCGCCGGCAGCATCCCCGTGGCCCAAGCCGTACCGCTGGTGATCACCGAGGGGAACTACCTGCTGCACGACGCGGGGGAGTGGGCGGAGGTCCGGCCCCTCCTGGACGAGGCCTGGTACCTCGCCCCGGACGAGGCCCTGCGCGTCGGGCGTCTGCTGGACCGGCACGTACGCCACGGCAAGGACCCGGCGTACGCACGGGAGTGGGTGGCCCGCTCGGACGAGCCCAACGCCCACCTCATCGCCCCGGGCCGCCACCGCGCCGACCTCGTCCTCGACACCGGCTGACGGCGCCTCCGGCCGGACAACGGCCGGCTCGGCAGGGTGCGGGTGCCCGTTCCGGGAGACGATGGGCCCGTGGCGGCGGGGTCCCCTCCGGCGAAGGAGTCCAGACGTGCGCGACCTGGCGATCATCGAGGCGCCGTCCGTGCTCGGGCTGAGGCCGTCCGGGGTCCAGGACCTGCCGGCCGCTCTGCTCGACGCCGGTCTGCTGGACCACCCCGGGGCGGTGCGCGCCGGCCGGGTCGAACCACCGGCGTACGACCCGCGGCGGGACCCCGGCACCGGGATCCTCAATCCCGTCGCCATCGCCCGGTACTCCGTCCGGCTGGCCGACGCGGTCGGCGCCGCCCTCGACGCCGGGCGGTTCCCCGTCGTCCTGGGCGGGGACTGCAGCATCCTGCTCGGCAACCTCCTGGCCCTGCGCCGCCGAGGACGCCACGGCCTGCTGTTCCTCGACGGCCACACCGACTTCTACCAGCCGTCGGCGGAGCCCACCGGCGAGGCGGCGTCCATGGAACTCGCCCTGGCCACCGGCCGCGGCCCCCGGCTCCTCAGCGACCTCGAAGGCCGCGGGCCCCTGCTCCGTGACGAGGACGTCGTCGCCTTCGGCTTCCGCGACGCCGCCGAGTCCGCCGCGGCAGGGATGCAGCCGCTGCCGCCACGGCTCCGCGCCGTCGACCTCGACGAGGTGCGGGCGGCCGGGGCCACCACGGCCGCCCGCGACGCGGTCCGCCGGCTCACGGACGGCGGGAGCGCCGGCTACTGGGTCCACCTCGATGCCGACGTCCTGGACGACGCGGTCATGCCCGCCGTCGACTACCGCCTCCCCGGTGGGCTGACCTGGCCGGAACTGGAGAGCGTCCTGGCGACGGCACTGGCCGGCGAACGGGCGGCCGGCTTCGACGTCACGATCTTCAACCCCCGCCTCGACCCCGACGCAAGCATCGCCGCACGCCTGGCCGCCTGCCTCCGCAAGGGACTGTCGGCACGCACCGGCCGCACGATGCGCTGAACGGCCGCGGCTAGGACGGCTTGACGGAGGACCAGGCGGTGACGGTCACCTTGTCGTCGCAGAAGGCGAACACGCCGTCGTCCAGGGCGATCTGGTGCTTTCCGGCGCCGGGTACGCCGATGACCAGCGTCGGATGGGTGGCCGGGGTCGCGCCGGAAGCGCAGTAGCCGTCCGCCTCGCCCTGGACCTGGACGAACGTGAGCTTCGTCCACGCGCGGGCGCCCGGGCCCAGCACCACGTCGGCCGCGGCGGGGCCGGTGCGGGTGGTGGCCACCGGCTTGCTCTTCTCCGGCGAACCGTTGCCCGCCGCCGCGACCGTCGGATACCCGTGCACGGTGCAGGAGGACGCGGACGTGTTGGTGACGGAGACGACGGCGGCCCCGGTGCCCGTGCCCGGCGGGCGGACGTCGGCCCGGTGCGCCTCGGAGCCCTCGATGGCGTCGACCGTGCAGGGCTTCCTCGTCACGCCGCCGGTGCCGCCGGAGGAGGAGCCGCCCGAGGACGACGCGCCGCCCGGGGAACCTCCGCTCCCGCCGCCGCTGGTCGTTCCGCCCTTGTCGCCGCCGGTGGGCGCGGGCCCGGCCGGCCGCGCGTCCGCGGGCGGCGCCGACGGGCCGGTGCCCCCGGCGTCGTCGCCGGTGGGCGTACAGCCTGTCATCAGAGCCGCGGCCGCCAGGGCCGTCGCCAGAGCTGCCGCGGTCCGGCCGAAGCCTGCCGTGTACTGCATGGGATGCTCCCGAGGTTCACGACCGGCCCCACACCGGCACTCGCGTGCAGGTACACGGCCCCCGGACCCGAGCAGGTTCCCGCCGCACGCCGCTGTGGCGGTTCCGTGACGTGCCGATGACGAACGGCGACCACCCCGGCGCCGTTCACCGGTCACCCCCCTCGGCGCGGACACCCCCGCCTCCCGGACGCCGACCAGCACATCCCCGTGCTCCCGCGTCCGGGCGCAGGCCGCGTCGGCCCTTGGCCGTCCTAGGACGACGGGCCGCGGCGGAAGGGGCGCAGGGCGCGGGCGAAGAGGCTGAACCGCCGCGCCCACTGCGCTCCCGCACCCTGGTCGACGTACCACCCCGCCTGCGGATCCACCGCGCGGCGGCCGGTTTCCAGCTGGACGGTCAGCGCCAGCTGGTACAGCTGCCCGAGCGCTGCCGCAGGGGGTGGGGTGCCGTCCGGTACGGACGCCCACAGCTCGTAGGTGCCCGAGCTCTGCTCCAGGGCCAGCCGTACGCCGCTCTCCGGATCCACGAGCGCCGTGCCGCCGCAGGTCGCGGTGGCCGCCGGGCCCAGGATCTCGCGTGCGTTCCGGGCCACCTGGTCCCAGGCCGCGAGGGCCGCCGTCCCGCCGGCCGGCGCGCCGCCGTCGCGGAAGGTGATCGCGTACCGCCCCGGCGTACGGACCTGCGCCGGGTCCTGTTCCGGAGCCGGAAGGACGTCGTCCGCCGGGTCCTCCCGGTCGTCGGCGGGCAGGTGGCCGCGCACCCATTCCTCCGCCGCTTCCCAGTCCGCCTCGCCCGCGCGCCGGACCCAGCCGAGCAGCCGGTCCTCCGCCTCCGCGAGCCCCTCCCCTGTGTCGACGGCCCGCTCGACCTCGTGCCCCAGCTGCTCCAGCCCCTCCAGCTGCCCGGGCGCCTGCCCGTGCCCCGCCACCGGTACGGATCCGGGACCCGGGAGCAGGGCTTCCGTGCCCTCCGTACGGACGGGATCCCCCTCCGGCGGTACGCCGGCGGCGCGGGGCCGGGTCAGCTGGAAGGACGTGCTGCTCCCGATCTCCTGCGCCCGGACGGAGAGCATGTCCGGCGCCGGTCCCCACGCCAGCGCGCAGCGCACGTAGCCATGGGCCGGGTCGGCCAGGTGCAGACGGGCCTCGTCGAGCCCGGCGAAGGTGTACAGGTAGCGGTCCTCGACGTCGTCGGCGAACAGGAACACCGCCGGCGCGCCCGCACCCTCGGCACCGTCCCCCAGGACGCCGCCCGCATGCTCCAGGGCGAATGCCGCGAGTTCGTCGAGCTGCCCGCCCGCCGGCACGTCCCCGGCCATGTCGTCCCTCCCCCCGCGGCGGCCGTCGGTTCGGCCGTCACGTCACCACACGAGCTTATAAGTCACGTCCTTGGGGACCGGGGCCGGTGCGGTGTCGGTGTAGATCAGCCGGATCGTCGTGAAGCGCTGGACGTCGGGGTGGCCGGGCCAGGCCTCCGGGTCGCCGAGGGTCACCGTCACCGGATAGGGGCGGAAGCGGCCGGCCGCGCAGTACGGGCGGCAGTCGTTGACCATGTCGGTGCCGGTGGCCGTCGCGCTCCCCGGCCCCCAGGTGTCCCACCGGAGTTCGACGAGACGGTTGTTGCCGTCCCCGCACGCCAGCAGGTACTCCTCGGGACGCACCTGGGGCTCGGAGGCGCAGTCCACGACCACGACCGGATCGGGTGCCCGGACCGATGCCGTGCGGGCGGCGTCCGCGGAAGCCGGGACGACCGCCACCGCCAGGGCCGCAGCCGTGCACAGCAGGGTGGTCCGTACCCGGTGCCGGGCGCGGGAAGGGTGTCGGCCTGCGGAAACGTTCACGAAAGACCTTCCTCGCCTGGCTGCCGGCCGCCGGCGCTGCGGCCACCCCCAGCTTCCCCCATCCGTGCGGCCCCCGCACCCGGTGGCAGGTGCAGCCCCGTACCGTCCCCCAGGGCCTGTCGGTACGGTCGGCCGGACCGGGGCCCGGCCTCGTCGGTTAGGGTCGGCGGGACAGCGCACCGCGCACCACGAACGACCACGAGGAGCAGCCGTGAGCCAGCCGGCGTCCACCGCCCTGCAGCAGGAGATAGCCCGGGAACTCCAGGTGCCGGAGACCTTCGACGCCCAGCTGGAGATCGAGCGCCGGGTGGCCTTCCTCACCGAGCGGCTCACCTCCACCGGCCTGCGCTCCCTGGTGCTCGGGATCAGCGGCGGCGTGGACTCCACCACCGCGGGCCGGCTCTGCCAGCTCGCCGTGGAGCGGGCCCGGGCGGCCGGTCACGACGCGACCTTCTACGCCATGCGGCTGCCCTACGGCGTCCAGGCAGACGAGCAGGACGCCCAGCTCGCCCTCGGCTTCATCCGGGCGGACCGGGTCCTGACCGTGGACATCAGGCCCGCGAGCGACGCCGCCCTGGAAGCGGCCCTGGCCGGCGGCACCGCCTTCCGCGACGCCCGCCACCAGGACTTCGTCCAGGGCAACATCAAGGCCCGCCAGCGCATGATCGCGCAGTACACGGTGGCCGGTGCGCACGACGGCCTGGTCGTCGGCACCGACCACGCGGCCGAGGCCGTCTCCGGCTTCTTCACCAAGTTCGGCGACGGCGCGGCCGACCTGGTCCCGCTGACCGGCCTGACCAAGCGCAGGGTCCGGGCCTGCGCCGACGCCCTCGGCGCCCCCGCCGAGCTGGTCTGGAAGACTCCCACGGCGGACCTGGAGACCCTGGACCCGGGCAAGGCCGACGAGGACGCGCTCGGAGTCACGTACGACGAGATCGACGATTTCCTGGAGGGCAAGCCGGTCGCCGAGCAGGCCTTCGAGACGATCGTCCGCCGCTACCGCCTCACCGAGCACAAGCGCATGCTCCCGATCGCCCCGTAGCGAACCGGGAGCCCCGCCCCTCCGGGGGGTCCGGCCTCCACCCCCGCCGGACCCGCCTTCCCCCACGGGGGGGTGTCTCTATGTCCTTCGTCAAGGACGTGGTGCCGGGTTCGAGGCTGTTCGGGATGGTCATGCGGCGAGGGTGACGGCGCGGGTTCGGGATTCGTAGAAGGTGCCGTCGCGGAGCTTGGCGAACAGGACGCTGATGCGTTGGCGGGCGAGGCGGAGGAGGGCTTGGGTGTGGGTCTTGCCGCGGGCTCTTTGGCGGTCGTAGCAGGTGCGGGAGGCGGGGTCGGCGTTCATGCAGGCGGCCCCGCCCGTACGGGCCAGTTCTCCCCAGGCCCACACCACCGGGCCGACGACGGAGGGCCCGCGGCGGACCACTGGGCCAGGGTGGCGTCGAGCAGCTCGAACCGCCGGTCCAGTTCGGCCGCGCGGCCAGCGCCCCGGCCAGGTCGTCGATGCGGCGGCCCACGAGCTCGGCCGGATCGAGGATGCTGTCGGCCCACTCGTGCATGTCCACGCCCAGCAGGGTGTACGCCGCCCACGGTGCGAGCAGGACCTCCATGTCGTGCAGGAAGCCGCTGTGCTCGCCGATCGTGGCGCGCGAACGCACCGAGGACACCAGCGAGGCGAAGGGCGCCGTCTGCCGGCCCCCCCGCCCCGTCCGCCACCGGGGCCTCGTACTCGCCGATGTCGGTGAGGCGCAGCCGGCCCTGGAATCCGAGGACCAACGTCACGACTGCGTCGGGGAGTTCGAGGCGCCGGCGGGGCCGGTCCAGTGCCATCCGGTACCCGCGCTACCCCAGCACCCCGGCGCCGGTCCGGCCGGCCACTGACCAGCTCCCACTCCACCCCGTGTCCCGACACCGCGAAGCACGCCTCCCCCCACCACCGCACCGACCCCGTCATCGTCGGCGGCGGACGGGACCGCTGTCAGCGCGGAATCCGGCCGAGCGGGCCACGGCCGGGCCGGGGCAAGGGTGTCCGGGAAGGAGCGCCGGCTGATCGAAGAGCCACACCCGCACCACTCCCTGACCCCGATCCGCCCCGTACACGGCAGGAGCGCGGAACGGCCGCGGAACTTTTGTCCAAGACAAGGCCTGGGACGTCAGCGAGCCTGGAGCCATGCCCAGAGACGACGCGGGGGACGCGCCCCCGGAGCGCACGGCTCACCACCGCTGGGAGGTCGCCCGCCCCCTGGGCGGAACCTCCCTCGACGGCGTACGGATGGCCGGGTTCCGGGACCGTACGGGCAGCGGCCTGGACATGCGGGTACTGCCGCAGCCCGCCGTGATCGTCGTCATCGGGCTCGGAGCCGGCCCGGTGACGGTGGAGAGCGCCTCCGGGCACCGTCCACTGACGGGTCTCGTCGCCTCGCTGTCGCCGGGTCCGGCCCGTATCCGCGGCGAGGGCGTCGAATGCGTCGAGGTGGCGTTGTCACCCCGCGCCGCCTACACCCTGCTGGGGGTCTCCCCGCTCGAACTGGACGGTTCCATCACCGGACTCGAGGACCTCTGGGGGCGGCACGCCCGGCTGCTGCGCGAGCAGTTGGCCGACACGGCATCCTGGCAGGAACGCCTCGCGCTCACGGACGGATTCCTCCGACGGAGGGCCGCAGGGGCCCCGCCCATGGCGGCCGAGGTCGCCGCCGCCTGGGACGCCATCGTGGCCGGACGGGGCCGAGTGCGGGTCGGCGACCTCGCCGCGTCCTGCGGATGGAGCCGCAAACGGCTCCGGGCCAGGTTCAGCTCCCAGATCGGGCTCACCCCCAAGCGCGCCGCCATGCTGGTCCGCTTCGATCACGCCGCTCGGGCGCTCCTCGCCGGCGAGCGCGCCGGCGACGTAGCCGTGGCGTGCGGATATGCCGACCAGCCCCATCTCCACCGCGACGTCCAGGCCCTCGCCGGGTGCACGCCCGGTGCACTGGCCGGCCTGGACGCGTCCACCGAGCCCTGACCGTCCCTGTCCGGACCGATCGGTGATCGGTCGACCCGAAGGAAGGAAGCAGACCTGTGATGAACACCGAGGACCACGCAGCACGGACGACGGCAGGCCGGGAGCTCGTCGTGCGGCTCGCGTTCGGGAGCATGGCCGCGCACACCCTGCGCGCGGCGGTCCGCCTGGAGGTCGTGGAACTGATCGGCGACGGGCCGCGCACAGCTGCCGAGGTGGCCGTCGGAGCCGGGACCGCGCACCAGCCCACGACACGCCTGCTGCGTGCCCTGACCGCCCTGGGCATGCTCACGGAACACACCCCCGACACGTTCTCGGTGACCCCGGCGGGAGCGCTCCTGGGCCCCGGCCACCCCGACTCCCTCGCGTCGTTCGTCCGCATGTTCACCGATCCGGCGATCGTACGCGCCTGGGAGCACCTGGACAGCAGTGTCCGTACGGGGGAGATCGCCTTCGATTCCGTCTTCGGCACGGACTTCTTCAGCCATCTCGCCCGACACGCCGAGCTCTCCACGGACTTCAACACGGCCATGAGCCAGGTCGCCTCCGAGACCGCCGCCGTGCTGCCGCGGGCCTTCGATTTCAGCCGGTTCGCCTCGGTCACGGACGTCGGTGGAGGCAGCGGCACCCTCCTGGCCGCAGTCCTCGAAGCGCACCCGGGCATCGCCGGCGTGGTCTTCGATACGGCCGACGGCCTCGCGGAGGCTGCGCAGACACTGGCGCGGCACGGGCTGCAGGAGCGCTGCTCCCTCATCGCCGGGGACTTCTTCCGGGCGGTCCCGCAGGGCTCGGACGTGTACCTCGTGAAGAGCATCCTGCACGACTGGACGGACGCCCAGGCGGTCACGATCCTGCGTCACTGCCGCCAGGTGCTCCCGCCCGGTGGCGTGGTCCTGATCGTGGAGCCCGTGCTTCCCGAGGTCGTCGGCGCGCAGGACGCGGGCACGTACCTGAGCGACCTCAACATGATGGTGAACGTCGGCGGCAGGGAACGCACCCGCGCGGACTTCGAGGAGGTGTGCCGCCGGGCGGCCCTTCGCGTCGCGTCGGTCACTCCGCTCGCGGACGCCGCCCCGTACTCCCTGATCGAGGCCGTGGCCGACTGACCACGGACCGCGCGCCGAGCACCTGGTGGCCGCCGCGGATGACGAAGCCCTTCCGCGGTTCCTTGATGCCGTCCAGGGCGCCACCGGGGAGCTTCAGCCGCTCCAGGACCGTGATCCGGTCGCCGCTCATCTGCCCGTCGCGGACGAGGAACGCGGCGCCCGCGAGCGAGGCGAGTCCGGCGCCGACGAACCAGGCCGTCTTCCTCTCCACCCCCTCGGGCTTGCGGGGGCGGGCGAACGCCTCGTAGTTCCCGCTGCTGTAGTACACGCTGACCTCTTTCCAGACGGATGCCGCGGCCGGAGACTCCA
Organism: Streptomyces sp. NPDC058646; assembly: GCF_042716875.1. Lineage (NCBI taxonomy): Bacteria > Bacillati > Actinomycetota > Actinomycetes > Kitasatosporales > Streptomycetaceae > Streptomyces > Streptomyces sp. NPDC058646. The sequence continues at coordinate 71,960 of NZ_JBHXRK010000015.1, forward strand.
CAGAGCCGAATACAAAGGGAACATATCCCCCAATACCTGTCCTTACCGGCGGAGGTGGGCCGGGCCGGCCGCGTGGGCGAGGGCGTGCGCGTGGAGGGGGGCGTGGGCGTCCCGAGGGGATCTTGTCTGCTGACCGGGTGAGGGAGCGTGTCGGGCGCCGCCGGCCCCCGCGGCTTCCGGCACGGTGGTCGCGGCCGTCCGCCGGCGGCGGCCTGAGGACCGACGTACCCGTGAGGGGTTGCGCATGGCCGAGCACCCGACCTCCCCCACCAGCCGCCGTACGGTCCTGCTGGCCGCGGGGTCGGCCGCGGTCGCCGCCCTGGCCACCGCCTGCGGCAGCTCCACCACGGAACGCGGTCCGGAGCGGCAGCAGACGTCGCCGCCCCCGGCACCCCGCCCCGCCGCGGTCACCCCGGGCTGTGTGCTCACCACGGAATGGGGGGCCGGGCCGAACTACCTCGACCTCGACCGGGTCCGGTCGGACATCACCGGCGGTCGCGAAGGGGTGCCGTTCCGCCTCGACCTGACCGTGGTCCGGGTCTCCGCGGGATGCCGTCCGGTCGAGGGCGCCGCCGTGGACCTGTGGCAGGCGGACGCCCAGGGGGCGTACTCGACGCGTGAGGACGGATACCTGCGCGGTACGCAGGTCACCGACGGCGCCGGCACCTGCTCGTTCCGCACGATCGTCCCGGGCTGGTACGCGCACCTGGCCCCGCACTTCCACTTCAAGGTCCGCCCCGACGGCCGCACCGAGACCTCGTCGCACTTCTTCTTCCCCGAGGACCTGCTGCTCCAGCTGTACGCCCGGCAGCCCTACGCACGCCGGACCGCACCGGAGAAGCCCAACGGCAGGGACAAGCGCTACCGGGATTCAGGATCCGCCCTGACCCTGGCCCCGGTACCCGACGGCGCCGGCTACCGGGCCGCCTACACCGTCGGGCTCGCCTGAGGGGTGCGGCTCAGCTCACGACCACCCGGGGCGCGTAGTGATGGATTGCGCACGTATGCGGACCCGACCGGCTCCCGCCGAGGAGTGCTGCAGTGGCATCTGCCGGGGCGTCCCCGCCGGCCGGACTCGGCTGGAACCGTGCGAGCGCGACACTCGCGCTGCTGTCGTTAGCCATGTTCACCGTCTCGCTCGACCAGTACATCGTCGTCGTGGCCCTGCCCGACATCTCCCGCGACCTCGGCTACTCCGCGCAGACCCTCCAGTCCGTGATCAGCGCCTACGCGGTCGCCTCCGCGGGGTTCCTGCTGTTCGGCGGCCGCGCCGCGGACCTCGTGGGACGGCGCCGCGTACTGGCCGCCGGGCTGGCCCTGTACGCCGGTGCGGCGCTGCTGGGCGGGCTGGCGACCGACCCCGGGACGCTCCTCGCCGCACGGGCGGTGCAAGGCCTCGGCGGTGCGCTGGTCTTTCCCACCACGCTGGCCCTGATCAACGTCACCTTCGCCGAAGGACGCGTACGCAACCGCGCACTCGGCGTCTGGGGCGGTGCTGGGGCGGCCGGACTCGTGATCGGCGTGCTCCTCGGAGGACTGCTGACCCACGCCTTCGGCTGGCGGGCCGTGTTCCTCGTCAACGTCGTACTGGCGGTCCCCGCCCTGCTCCTGGCCTTCGTACTGATCCCCAAGGACCGGCCGCGTGACCGGGGACGCGGATTCGACCTGCCCGGTGCGCTCAGCGTCACCGCCGGCATCACGCTGGTCGTGTTCGCACTGGTCCAGGGGCCGGAACTGGGCTGGTTCGCGCCCGGCATCCTCCTCGGCGCGGCGGCGGGACTCCTCCTGCTGGGCCTCTTCGCGCTCATCGAGCGGCGCAGCAGCGATCCGCTCGTTCCGCCGCGGCTGCTCACCAACCGCAGCCTCGTCACCAGCGTCGTCATCGCGTTCATGTTCATGGCGACCTTCGGTTCCGTGCTGTACTTCCTCTCCCTCCACTTCCAGGAGGTCCTCGGCTACGACGCCTTGGAGACCGGCGTCGGCTTCCTCGTCCCGACCGCGGTCGTCGTCGCCGGGTCCACGGCCGCCGGCCGGCTGGTGACGCGCTTCGGGCTCCGCAGCACCCTGCTCGGAGCCCTCGCCGTCGGTGCGCTCGGAGCCGTCCTGCTCGGCTTCGCGACCTCCCCGGACGGCTCGTACACCGCGCTGCTCCCGGGTCTCGTCGCGCTCAGCGCCGGCGACGGGATCGTCTTCACCGCCATGTTCATCGCCGCCGGAACCGGAGTGGCCGACCGCGACCAGGGCATCGCCTCGGGGATCGCCTCGACCGGCTCGGGGATCGGCGCCGCCGTGGGCCTCGCCGTCCTGGTGCTCGCGGCGACGGCCGGCCTCGACGGCCTGACGGCGGAGGAGCTGCGGGAGGCGACCGCGGAGGGCATCAGCCGCAGCCTGTTCGTCGTGGCGGCGGGGATCGCGCTGACCTTCCTCGTCGCCCTGTCCAGGCGCGAGCAGATCATCGAGGCGCAACCACCGCCGCCACCGGGCCGAGGCCGGCGCTGCTGACCTGCGGCCCGCCGGCTCAGCGGACGACTGCCGCCGGCCGTCCGTCGAGCTCGGCGACGGCCGGGGGGAGCGCACGGCGTGCGGCCGGGGCTTCGGTGGCCGGCCCGGTGATGCCGCCGTCCTTCGCGGCCGGGTCCGGGGTGGCCGGTGTGACGGTGCCGCAGAGGGCCTGCTCGGCGTAGTCCATCATCGCGGCGTCGGCCGGGTGGGGTTCCAGAGCGGTGCCGTCGGCGTTGAAACGCTGGTACTTCATCAGGTTGTAGCCGAGCGCGAACTGGCGGGACCCGTCCGGGCTCGACATGGCCCAGGTACCGGCGCCGAAGACGCCTCCGTCGTGGCCCCAGGCCGGGCCGCACGGCGTGGTCTGGCTGTAGATGCCGAGGCCGTAGCGCATGTACACCACTCCCGACGGGGTCTTGACGTCGACGGTGGTGCGCATCTGGTCCAGCTGGTGGCGCGGCAGGAGCTCCCCGGTCAGCAGGGCGCGGTAGAACGCGTTGAGGTCCTGCGGGGTGGAGACGAGGGCTCCCGCGGTGCCGGCCCAGGTCATGTTGTAGACGCTGTAGTCGCGCGGCGGGTCGATGACCCCGTAGAAGCTCTCGTACATCCGGGAGTGGGCGCCCCGGATGCGCGGGTCGGTGCCGGGGAAGTATGTGTTGCGCAGGCCCGCCCGCCGGATCACGTCCTGCGTGATCAGGCGCTCCGGGTCCTGGCCGGTCACCTTGCGGAGGACCTCACCCAGCAGCAGGTAGTTGGTGTTCGAGTACCCCCAGTCCGTGCCGGGTGCGAACAGCTGCGGCCTGGCCACCCCGTACCCGATCAGCTCCGCGGGCCGCACGGTGCGGAAGCGGTGCTCGTCCAGGCTCTCCGTGGCGCCCTTCTGGAGGGAGGGGAAGGCGTCCGCGACGTAGTCGTCGATGCCGCTGGTGTGGTTGAGGAGCATGCGCACGGTCACCTTGCGGCCGCGGTCGCCGGGCAGGAGCGCGGGCACGTAGTCGCCGACCGGGCGGTCCAGGTCTATTCGGCCCTTCGCGGACTGCTGGAGGACGGCCACGGCGGTGAACGTCTTGGTCACGCTGCCGGCGCGGTGCCGGAGGTCGGGGCGGACCGGGCGGCCGGTGGAGACGTCTGCGAGGCCGGCTGCGCCTTCGAAGCGCTCGCGCCCGTCGCGGGCGGAGGAGTACACGCCGTACACCCCCGCCTCCTGGATCGCCTTCAGCCTCGCCTGGAGTTGAACCCGGTCGTGGTGCCGGTCCGGGGCCGCGGTGGCGGGAAGGGCGAGCGGGCCGTGTCCGGCCGCGCTCGCGGCCGGGGCGAGGCCCGCCAGCAGGGCGACGGCCACGGCGCTCGCCGAGGCGGCGCGGCGCAGCCGCCGCAGGGGACGGCCGGTGGGGGAGTCGGTGGTGCGGTCGGAAGGACGGGTGCGGGTGTGGGGCACGGCGGCTCCTCGTCGGTGGCCCGGTGGGGCCCGGCGATCTTGGGCACCTCAAGCCTCGCCGCCGTCCCCCGGCGCCACTTCCTCCGCCAGGACGAACCAGCCATCAACCTCCAGAAGGAGATGCACCTTGACGGACCATTACATTTGTCACGCTCCCTCGCGTACGAACGTCAGCCGGCCGGTGGCCGCGTCGCCGAGGACACGGTGCGCTCCGTCGGCCCCCGAGGCCGAGCACGTGCAGGGCGGGTCCGGAAGCCGCAGCCGCCCGCCCGCCCTGCCGCTGTCCCCGGGACTCCGGGCGCGGACGGCATCACCCGGGCGAGGACGGTCGAGTTGGACGTCACGGTCACGCGGAACACCGGCGCGGTGGGCGAATCGGTGGGCCGGCAGGTCAGCAACGTGAAGGAGGATCACGGCCGGGCCCGGCCGGGTGACCCTCGCAGCGGAGGGCCCGCAGTCCGCCGGTGCACCCGAGGCCCTGAGCCGCCAACAGCGAGCCGGAGCGGCCGACGGGTAAGGTCACCACCATGACGGACGACTGGCGGACGAACCGGATCGGCACGGCCCTGAGGGGTGAGAACCCGACCGTGCTGCGGCGGTTGGCGTCGGGGTTCGCGGTGATCGGCGACGTCCAGTTCCTGCCCGGCTACGCAGTCCTCCTCGTGGACGAACCGGGCGTACAACGGCTGTCCGACCTGCCGAGGCCCCGGCGGCTGGCGTTCCTCTCCGACATGGACCGGGTCGGCGAAGCGGTCGAAAGGGCCTGTCGGCGACTCGACCCGGCCTTCCGCCGGGTCAACCTGGAGATCCTGGGGAACAAGGACCCCTTCCTGCACGCCCACGTCTGGCCGCGGTACGACTGGGAACCGGCCGACGCGGTGTCCGCTCCGGTGTGGCTCTACCCCCGCGACCGCTGGAGCGACGAGCGCTTCCGGCTCGGCCCGCACCACGACGAACTGCGCGAGGCGATCGGCGGCGAACTGGACCGGCTGCACGGCCCGGCCCCGGAGGAGCGTCGGCCACCCGGCGCCGACACCCCCTAGAGCGGGTCCAGCTCGCCCAGACCCAGCGTGCGCAGGGTGTGGTTCGCCATCTGCAGGTGGCCGGCCGCGTTGGGGTGGGCCGGGTCGTCGAGCCACGGGATCGGATCGGCCGTGCCGTGGTGGGCCAGCCAGTGGGCCTCGTGGTCGACGAGCAGCGCGCCGGTGTCCCGCGCGATCTCCCGTACGGCCTGGCAGTACGCGGGCAGGGACGAGCGCCGTTCCCGGCCGGAGAGGCCGACGAGGGCCGGCGTGTGCAGGACGACCTGCGTCCGCGGGTCCGTGCCGGAGACGATCCGGCGCATCGCGTCGTGGAAGCGGGGCAGGCCGTCCTCCCCGGCGAGGCAGTCGTTGGTGCCGAGCGACACGGACAGCACGTCCGGCCGGAACCGGCCGACGAGGTGCTCCTGGGCCCCGAGGACGTCGACGGCGCCCCATGCGGAGACACCGGTGTTGACCACGACGTCGGAGAGCCGCCGCAGCTGCCACCGGACCCGTTCGTGCAGGTGCTCGACCCAGCCGCGGGCGCCGTGGGTGTGCAGTACGGCCTGGGTGATGCTGTCCCCGGTCGCCACCCAGGTCATCGGCGTGTCCGTCAGTCGGATCATGGTGCGTTCCTTCCGCGTCCGGCCGCCGCGCCTCCCTGACGGCCGCGGTACCCCGTCCGGGCTCCGGGGGCCATGCTGCCCGCCGAAGATCATTCACACAATCCCGGCCGGGACCGGTGGGTGCGGGCCGGCGCCGCCCTCCCGTGACCGGAGGCGCGAACGGCCTGAACCCGGCGCGAACACGCGGACGGGGTGCCCGGGAGGGACGGATCAGTTCCCCCCGCCCGACCGGCTCCGTACCCCGTGGGTCAGCCCGGCGCGCGAACGGTGTGGGCGAGGACGAGCAGGGCGAGCGGCGTGCACGCCGCCATCCGGGGAGGAGCGGGACGGCGGTGTGCCTGCCCGCGGTGCCCATCAGCAGCGCGACGGCCGCGCCGAGGATGCCCTGCAAGCTGCCAGGACTGCCCTCCCCGGCGAACGGGTCGGCCGGTTCAGGCGTCCCCGGCGAACGGGTCGGCGACCGGCCGGTTCAGGCGTCCCCGGCGAACGGGTCGGCGACCGGCCGGTTCAGGCGTCCCCGGCCAGGGCCGCGAGCACCCGGTCGGGCGTGAGCGGCAGTTCCCTGATCCGGCGGCCCGTCGCGCGGGCGAACGCGTTGCCGATGGCGGCGGCCGCCCCCACCGTGCCGATCTCGCCGATCCCCTTGCTGCCCATCGGGTTCAGGTGCTTGTCGTCCTCGTCGATCCAGTGCGCCTCGATGTCCGGCACGTCCGCGTGCACCGGCACGTGGTACGAGGCCAGGTCCTTCGCGGTGAAGTCGCCGTACACCGGATCCAGCGGGCCGTGCTCGGTCAGCGCCATCCCGAGCCCCATCACCATGCCCCCGACCAGCTGCGAGCGGGCCGTCAGCGGGTTGAGGATCCGGCCGGCCGCGAACACGCCGAGCATGCGGCGTACCCGCACCTCCCCGGACACCGTGTCGACCTGCACCTCGGCGAACTGGGCGCCGAAGGCGTGCCGCGCGTAAGGCGGGCGCTGCTTGGCCGAGGGCGTGGTGTCGGCGGACGCGCACAGCCCGCCCTCGGGCACCTTCCCGCCGTGCCGCTCCAGTTTCAGCGCCAGCGCGGTGCACGCACCGTGCACCGCCCACCCCCAGGAAGCCGTACCGGCCGAGCCGCCCGCCAGCGACGCCCGGGGCAGGTCCGTGTGCCCGATGACGCACGTCACCCGGTCCGCGGACACGCCCAGCGCGTCCGCCGCCACGAGGGCCAGCACGGTCCGGGCCCCGGTCCCGATGTCGGTCGCGGCCGTCTCCACCCGGAAGGTCCCGTCCGGCAGGGCGTGCGCCATCGCCTCGGAAGGAGCCACCAGTACGGGATACGTGGAGGCGGCCACGCCCGAACCGATCAGCAGACCACCCCGGGCCACCGGCCCGCGCCCGCCCGGCCAGCCGAACCGCCGGGCTCCCTCGCGCAGGCAGGCCGGCAGGCTGCGGCTGCTGAAGGGGCGTCCGCTGTCCGGTTCCACCACAGGCTCGTTGCGCACCCGCAGCTCCACCGGGTCCACGCCCAGGGCGTCGGCCAGCTCGTCCATCGCCGACTCCAGCGCGTACATCCCCGGCGTCTCCCCGGGCGCACGCATCCAGGACGGGGTGGGCACGTCGAGCGGCACCGCCCGGTGCACGGTGAGCAGGTTCGGCGCCGCGTACATCACCCGCCCCGGGACGGCCGCCTGCTCGACGAACTCCCGGATCCGCGAGGTGTACGTGGTGACCTCGTGCGCCAGGGCGGTCAGGGTCCCGTCGTGCCGGGCACCGAGGCGCACCCGGTGCAGCGTCGGGGCGCGGTGTCCCACCACCGCCGCCAGCTGGCTCCGCGGCAGCGCCAGCTTCACCGGCCGGCCCGTGTGCCGGGCCGCCATGACCGCGAGCACGACGTGCGGCCGGGGCGTGCCCTTGGAGCCGAACCCGCCGCCCACGTGATCGGAGTCCACGGTGATCCGCTCCTCGGCCAGGCCGAACAGCGAAGCCAGCTCCGTGCGCACGGTCCCGGCCCCCTGGCTGGAGTCGTACACCGCCAGCCGCTCCCCGGCCGCGTCCCAGACGGCGGTCGCGGCATGCGGCTCCATCGGATGGTTGTGCAGCGGGGGCACCGTGTACGCGCAGTCGACCCGCACCGGAGCGTCCTCGTACGCGGAGAGGGCGTTCCCCTGCTCCCGGCGCCCGGGATGCCCGCCGTTGGCCTTCTCGGGCGTGTACGCGCCGGGGTGCTCCTCGTGCAGCAGGAGGTCGGGTGCGGTGCCCGAGGTGTCGTACTCCACGGACACGGCCCCGGCGGCGGCGCGGGCGGCCTCCGGGCTGTCGGCCACGGTCAGGGCCACGTACCAGCCCCGGTGGGGCACCCGGGCGTCCTGGAGGACCCGCAGGTTCGGGTCCTCGGTCGGCCCGAGCCGGGGCGCGTCGAACACGGTGAGCACGGCGACCACCCCGGGCAGGGCCACGGCCGCGGCGGTGTCCACGGAGACCACCCGGCCGACGGTCACGGTGGCCGGCACCGGCCAGGCGTACAGGCAGCCGTCCGGGGTGTACTCGGCCGCGTAGCGGGCGGCGCCGGTGACCTTCAGCGCGCCCTCCCGTCGCACGGCGGGCGAGCCGAGTGCGGGGACGGGCGGCGCAGCGGGGGAGGTGTCCATGGGATCGCTCGCTCTCTCACCGGGTTCGGGGGCGGGCCGGGTGTCCGCCGGGTCAGACCGTCCGGGGCGCGGCCAGACGCCCCAGTACGTCACCGGCGAGGTTGCGGGCCAGCACGACCTTGAAGGCGTTGTCGCGCAACGGACGGGCCGCCGCCAGCTCCGCCTCCACGGCCGCCCGGACCGCCTCCGGGGTCGGCTGCGCGCCCAGCAGCCGGTCCTCCGCGACGCGGGCGCGCCAGGGGCGGTGCGCCAGCCCGCCGAAGGCCAGCGCCACCCGTGACACCCGGCCGTCCGCGGTCTCCAGCAGCGCCGCGACCGACACCAGCGCGAAGGCGTACGAGGCCCGGTCCCTGGCCTTGCGGTAGCGGGAGGGCACGCCGAACGCGCCGGGCGGCAGCAGGACCCCCGTGACGAGTTCGCCGTGCCGGAGCGTGGTGTCTCGCTCCGGGTTCTCGCCGGGCAGCCGCAGGAACCCGTCGAGCGGCACGGTCCGGGTGCCGTCGGCGCCGGTGACCTCGACCTCCGCGTCCAGTGCGGCCAGGGCCACCGCGAGGTCGGAGGGGTGGGTGGCGACGCACTGCGGGGAGTGGCCGAGCACCGCGTGGTCGCGGCTGACCCCGTCGAGCGCCCCGCAGCCGCTGCCCGGCTCGCGCTTGTTGCAGGGCTTGGACACGTCCTGGAAGTAGCCGCAGCGGGTGCGCTGGAGCAGGTTCCCGCCGGTCGTCGCCGCGTTGCGCAGCTGCGCGGACGCCCCGGACAGCAGGGCCTGGGCCAGGACGCGGCAGCGGCCTCCGGCCAGCGGGTGCGCGGCGAGGTCGGCGGCCCGTACCCCGGCGCCGATGCGCACCCCGCCGTCCGGGGTGGCCTCGACCTCCGTGGACAGCAGGCCGCCCAGGTCCACCAGGGTGTCCGGCCGCTCCACGCCGAGTTTCATGAGGTCGACGAGGTTGGTGCCGCCGGCGAGGTACGCGGAGCCGGGCCGGCCCCCGTGGGCCCTCGCGGCGTCGGCGAGGCTCGTGGCGCGGACGTAGCCGAACGGCTTCACGCGATCACGTCCCGCACGGCGTCGACGATCCGCGGGTAGGCGCCGCACCGGCACAGGTTGCCGCTCATCCGCTCCGCGATCTCGGCCCGGGTCAGTTCCACCGCCGCCGGGGCGGCCGTCCCGTACCCGGTGTCGGCCTCGGCCGTCACCAGCGAGGGCGCCCCGGCGGCCGCTTCGGCGAGCATGCCGACGGCCGAACAGAGCTGGCCGGGCGTGCAGTAGCCGCACTGGAAGGCGTCCCGCGCCGTGAAGGCCTCCTGGAGCGGGTGCAGCCGGCCGTCGGCCGACGCGAGACCCTCGACGGTGGTGACCCGCGCGCCGTCCAGGGCGACGGCGAGCAGCAGGCAGCTGTTGAGCCGCCGCCCGTCGACGAGGACGGTGCAGGCCCCGCACTGGCCGTGGTCGCAGCCCTTCTTCGTCCCCGTCAGGTCCAGCCGCTCGCGCAGTGCGTCGAGCAGTGTGGTCCGGTGGTCCAGGTCGAGGGTGTGCCGTACGCCGTTGACGTGCAGCGTCACCTGTGAGCGGGTGCCGTCGTGCCGGCCGTCCATGGGGAAACCCCTGCCTCTCGTCACGGCCCCCGGTGTCCGGCGCGGCATCCGCGGGGCGGCCGGGTCCTGCGTCCCTTGGCGTGTAACCGCTCGGGGGCCCGCTCACACCTCATCGCCCGCCAGGTCCCACGGCTGCCAGCTCTGTGGACGGCGCCGGGCCCGTGGCCGCGCGGCGCGTCCGGCGGACGGGACGTCCGCTCAGGGCCCGGGCGTGGGGGTGGCCCGGCGTACGGCCCCGTGGACGGCCCGGGCGAGACGGGCTCCCCACAGGGAGCGCGGCCCGGCGAAGGCGTGGACCTCGTCGCCGGGCGCCGGCGTCCGAGCGGCGACGCACACGGCGTCCGTCGGGGTGCCGGAGCAGTCGTAGCCGAGGTCGAGCAGCGCCTGGACCTTGGCTTCGGTGGCGGTGGCCACCGCGTTCACGAGCGCGGCGTCGGTCAGCGCGACCGGGAGCGCGGCGATGATGTTGATGGTGCCCGGCCCCGCCGGCACGGCCGTCCCCTCGGCGGGAGACGCGGCCCAGCCCCGCACCGCGATGCCGGAGGTGGCGAGGACGTCCACGCCGCCGCTCCGCGCACGGCCCGGGCGGGAGACCTGCGCGGCCGTCATCAGCCCGACACCCGCGCCGTCCGCCCCCGCGCTCCGGGCCAGGTCGGCGAGGTGCCGGTCCGGGTCGGTGCGCCGGTAGCCGTGTGCGACCTGGGCGTTGAGGACCCAGGCGCGTTCCCCGATGCCTCCGCCGAGGACGGCGCTGCTGATCATCCGCCACCCTTCACCCGCCCGCCACAGCACGGAGTGCAGCTCCTCGCCGTCCTCGAAACGGGTGAGCCGCCGGGGTGACAGCAGACCGGTGGCGGTACGGGCGGGCGGAACGACGGCGGTCACCGGGCGGAGCTCCTCGCGGATCGGGTCCGGCCGATCGTATGCGCGCCCTGCTGCTGAGCGCCCGGCGGGTCCCCGGGGACGGCGTACGGCGGGCCCGCCGGGCCAGGCGGTGGCGGGCAGCGCGCGCTCCGCCGGCCCGGGCCCGAAGCGGGGGCCCGGCAGGGCAGGGTCCGCAGGAGAGGGCCGGTCTACTGCCCCAGGAAGGTCAGTCGCACCTGGCGGTGGGGATTGTCCCTGTTGGTGTCCACGAGGGTGACGGACTGCCAGGTCCCCAGCTGGAGGGCCCCGCCGATGACGGGAAGGGTGGCGTGCGGCGGCACGATCGCGGGCAGGACGTGGTCCCGGCCGTGCCCGGGGGAACCGTGCCGGTGCCTCCAGCGGTCGTCGGCCGGGAGGAGGGAGCGCAAGGCCTCCAGGAGGTCCTCGTCGCTGCCCGCCCCCGTCTCGATGACGGCGAGCCCGGCCGTCGCGTGCGGGGTGAACACGTTGAGGAGCCCGTCCCGCCCCGGGGCCGCCTCGCGGAGGAAGGAGGCGCAGACCTCGGTCAGGTCGAAGACGGTCTCCCGGTCCCCGGTTGCCACGTCGACGGTGCGCGAAAGGAAGGTGTCAGCCATGGCGCCATCCTCACGTGCCCGGGCCGCCCGGACACGGAGCCGCGTCCGGTGTCGTGTCCGGAGCCGGGCCGGGGCGGGCGCCCGCGCAGGTCCCGGTTCCCCTTCGGCGCCCCGCTCCCCTTCGCGTTCCCGTTCCCGTTCCCGTTCCCGCCGGCGGGTCCGCCCAGGGAACCGGCCGCCCGGGGGACCGCTCGAGGACGTGCCGGTCCCACGACGACCCGCCGGGCAGTTCCACCGCAGCAGGAGGCCCTCTCAGTAGGTGACGACGATCCGGCGGGCCGGCCCGTCCACCCGGATCCGTCCCCCGACCGGAATCACGAGCTGCGGGTCGGTGTGGCCGAGGTCCACGTCGAACACCACCATGGTCTCGGGCGCGTACTCCCGCAGGGCCCGCAGGACGGCTTCCCGCTGCTGCCCGCGGAAGCGCGCCCTTTCCTCCGGGCCGAACCGGTTCTCGAACGACCAGCCCTTCGCCCTGCCCATCAGCAGCGCGGGGAACTGCCGCAGCAGCCCGCGCTCACCCATGTTCCGGAGGATCCGGTACACCTCTTCGGCGCGCGGCATCTCCTCGGAGGTCTCCAGGAAGAGCACGTTGCCGGCGTAGGAGTCGACCGGAAGCACCAGCCGGTCGGCCATGAGCAGCCAGGAGATGATCTCCAGGTTGCCGCCCCAGCCGATGCCTTCGACCACCCGGTCGCCGTTGTGCCAGGACCACCCGCCGGCGGGGACCGACTCGGGCTCGGACGTGAAGGTGGCCGGGTCTTCCCAGGGCCGGTCCACTTCCCCGAAGGCGTCGGCCGGAGTCAGCTCGTACTCACCCGAAGTGAACAGCGCCGCGCGGAGGGAGTCCGCGGTCGACGGGTGCACCGCCCCGGGCCGCCCGAGCCCGACCATCACCGAGCCGCCGTGGTAACCGACGATGCCCAGGTTCCGCAGGAACAGCAGCAGGTTGGTGTTGTCGCTGTAGCCGAAGAACGGCTTGGGGTGGGCGCGCAGGAGATCGTGGTCCAGGTGGCGGAGGACGGTGAGCTGGTCGTCGCCGCCGATGCTGGCGATCACGGCCTTGATGTCGGGGTCCGCGAAGGCGGCGTGGATGTCGGCGGCCCGCTCCTCGGGAGTCGACCCCATCTTCCGGGTCGTCGGGTACTCCACCGCCTTCAGCCCGAAATCGTCCTGCAGCCTGCGCAGCCCCAACTCGTAGGGAAGGGGGAAGAGCCCCGGCAGCCCGGAAGCGGGGGACAGCACCGCGACCCGGTCGCCCGGGCGGGGCTTGGCAGGGTAGAGAGGAATCGTCATCCGCTGATCCTATGAATCGGCGACTTCGCCGCCGAACGAATACTTGCAGCTGCTCACCCCCGGGTGGCCGCCCCGGTCCTCAGGCGGTGAAGCGCCGGCGGGCCAGTTCCGGGTAGTCGACGACCAGGCCGTCCGCGTCGAACTCGACGTCGGCGGCGAAGCCCTCGGAGGAGTAGCGGACCCGCGCACCACCGGAGTCGGTGAGGCCGAGGTGGGTGTACGTCTGCCGGGACGGACGCACCGCCAGGCCGGGCACGGAGACCCAGGCCATCAGGAACTCGCGCTCGCCCGGGCCGCGGTGCAGGGCGTGCCGCCGTACGGGCATGGTGTTGGTGAGCGGGCACAGACCGAGGTCGCAGTCGAGAGCGCCCTCCAGATCCGGCCGCAGCTGTCCGCCGACGGTCCACCGGCCGTCCGCCGAGCGTCGCAGATCGAGCTCCCGGACCCGGCCGCTGTCCTCGGCGTTCTCGGCGGCGTCCTCGACGCGCACCGTCAGGCGCCGGGTGGCGAAGTCCCCGCCGGTCTCCAGGACGTACGAGAGCCAGTACGGCCCCGGCTCCGTGCCGACGGCGCGTCCGCGCGCCCGGAGGCCGGCCGTCGGAGGGCTGTCGCCGATCTCGACCCATGTGGTCTCCAGGCCGCCGCTCGCCATCACTTCCCAGGTCAGTACGTGTTGCTCGCTCACCCGGCCCAACTTACCGGTGGGAACGGCAGGGTGCCGGAGTTGCCCTGCGGGCGATGTCGGTCCCCGTCCGGAGCTCGCTCCTGAGCCGGGTCTCCGCCAGCAGAGCCTCGACGGATCGAGCCTGGGCCTGGTGGACGCGGCGCTGACCGGAGCCGTAGTGGCCGTCACGGCGGGCGCGGGCCCGGTGTGGGCCCTGGAGCGCGAGGGCTCCCTCGCCCGGAGTCATGACGGACGGGACGGGACGCGGCCGCTGGCCGGGAAGGTCGCCCTGGGCCGGAGGCACCCGGGGCGGGGGCACCCGGGGCGGGGGGCGGGGCATCGCCGTCGAGCTCGGCGCCGCCGGCGCGACGGTGTACGTCGCCGGCCGGAGGAGCCGCGCGGGCCGCTCCGAGCTGGACCGCCCGGAAACCATCGAGGAGACGGCCGAGCGGGTCACCGGGGCCGGCGGTCATGGGGTGCCTGTCCGTACGGACCACCGCCGGCCGCAGGAGGTGCGTGCCCTGCCCGACCGCCTCGCTGCCGAGCAGGACGGGCAGCTGGACGTCCTCGTGAACTCCATGTGGGGCGCAGACGCGCTGACCGACTGGGAACACCCCCTGTGGGAGCAGGGACCTGGAGACCGGGCTCCGGCTGCTGCGCCAGGCGGTGGAGACCCGCGTGATCACCAGCCGGTACGCGCTTCCCCTGATGGTGGCCCGCCGGAGCGGCGTCGTCGTGGAGGTGACCGACGGCAACACCGCCCGCTACCGCGACTCCTTCTTCTACGACCTCGCGAAGTCCGCCGTGATCCGCCCGGCCGTGGCCCGGGCAGCGGAACTGCAGCCGCACGGGGCGCCGCCGTGGCTCTCACCCCCGGATTCCTGCGTTCCGAAGCCCCGCTGGAGCACTTCGGCCTCACCGAGGCCACCTGGTGCGACGGCGTGCCCCAGGACCCCGACTTCGCCCACTCCGAGACCCCCGCCTACCTCGGCCGCGCCGTCGCCGCCCTGGCCGCGGACCCTGATGTCCTGGCCAAGGCCGGCCGGGCCCTGGCCACTTGGGGTCTGTACGAGGAGTACGGCTTCACCGACGCGGACGGCACGCAGCCCGACTTCGCCGCGCACCGGGCCGATGCCCTGGAGGACGAGTACGGGCCCCTGGGAGACCCGCTGCAAGAGGTCGTCCCACCTGTGAGTCGGCGGTGCCGGATGCCTCGCCCCCGGAGCCATCTGCGCCACATCCATAGCCTCGCGACGAGGGCCCGGCCGACCGCGGCCATGAGAAGTGGTCGATGCTGTCCTGGACACATCCCGACGAGCACCTTGGGCAGCCATGACCGACTACCTGCAGGCCGTATTCGACATGCTCGGCCCAGCGGAGAACCGTTACGACGATCCTGATGCCTGGCTGAGTCTGGAGCAGGAGATCGGCAGAGGACTTCCCGCGGACTACAAGGCGATCGTCGACGCGTACGCTCCCGTCCAGCTCAACGGGCACCTCTACCTCTCGTCCCACCCAGCCTGCGCGTGGCGGAACCTGGGCGAGGAGATCCGGTCCGAGGCGGAAGCCCGGAACGAGTGGCGGGCCTGGGAGGCCGACGACCTGGAACCCGACGCGGATCCGCGCGTGATCTGCAACCGCCCGCAGATCACCTTCGGCACCCCGGACGGACTGATCCCTCTTGCCGGCACGGACCAGGGAGCGGCCGTCTTCCTGGCCCCGGAGGTCCACGGGTTCTCCGACGGGATAGTGGTCCAGGGCTCGGAGGGCGACTGGGCCGGCCACCCCATGGACTTCGCCGAGTGGCTGTACCGCTACCTGATCGGCGAAGAGATGGCCGGCTGGGACAGCGCGGCCCGCTACCCCGGACCCGTCCGCCTGGAGTACCTGCCCACAGGACCGGACCAGCGGACCCGCGAGGTGTACGGCCCAGAACGCGGTATGTGAGTTCCCTGCCACCCGAGACGTCCTCTGACTCCGTGGTGGGGCCCTCGGGCCGTGCGGACCGCTCGCCCCCGGCTTGTGGCGGAGTCCCGACGCCGGGGGATGGCACGTGACGTGACAGCGCCGCGCAGTGGAGCACTGCGCGGCGCTGTCAGGTGGGGGGTGTGATCACCCCGGGGTGTTGGGGGTGTTGGGCGTGTTCGGCGTGTTGGGGGTGTTGTTACC
>NZ_JBHXRK010000015.1:87494-191631 GCF_042716875.1 Streptomyces sp. NPDC058646
GTACCGCCACCGCCACCACCGGGGCTGTTCGGGGTGTTGGGCGTGTTCGGGGTGTTGGGGGTGTTGTTACCGCCACCGCCACCACCGGGGCTGTTCGGGGTGTTGGGCGTGTTCGGGGTGTTGGGGGTGTTGTTACCGCCACCGCCACCACCGGGGCTGTTCGGAGTGTTCGGCGTGTTGGGGGTGTTCGGGGTGTTCACGCCGCCACCCGGGGAGTTCGGCGTGTTGGGGGTGTTGGGGGTGTTCGGGGTGTTCGGAGTCTTCGACGGGGACTTGACCTTGAGGCACTTGTGGCCGTGCTTCTTGCAGCCCTTCGTCTTCACGTGCGATTCCACCGCGGTCTGAACCGTCTGGGGGGCCGGTGCAGCCATCGCGGTCGCCGGGAGGGCGATACCACCCGCCAGAGCCACGGAGGCGGCGGCCAGCAGCATACGGCGGGTGTAGGAACGCTTCGTCATCGGATTCTCCATTCGGTTCGCGAGGGTTTTCCAACCGACCCGCGGTGCATTCTCTGGCGGTCATTCCGACCCCGTATTCCCGGTCTCCGTTTCCGGTGTGTCTCTCCCGGTGGGGCGTGCTTCCAGTAGAGCCCGCACGCCACCCCCGCGTCATGTAACCGAAACTCGTGGCTTGACGCCGCCGGTCGATCTTGATAGTGGATTCGGCGGTTCCCTGGACGCATGAGGAATGCGGGGATGATGATCTTCGATGTCAAAGCTGTGGCGAAGAAAGGGCGACAAAGGCCAGCCATTGGTCGCAATCCGGCTTTCATTCCTCGGCGACCTCTATCGGAATCCCCCCGCTTGGCCAGGGTGACCTTCTGCTTCGATGAGGGGATCCGTGGTCGTCGGCACCGGGGGAGCCGCTGCAGCCTGCACCGGAGGCTCCGAACGGGGCCCGTCACGCCGTGCACCTGCGGGATGCCGCCACGGACGCCGTCCGCGCCAACACCCCGCCGCTTCCCGGAACTTGCACACCGGACGGCACGGGCACCACACCCCGTGCCCCCTGCCCGTCCGCTCCGGCCGCCCCCCGGCCGTCCCCGCTGTCGGCAGATATTCGCGAGACCGCGGCGCGGGCCGGGGGCAGGATGGCCCCATGGACCGCCAGAAGATCAGCGCCATCGCCCACACCGACCACCCCATCGCCGCTCCGCTCGGCGACGACACGGTACGCGTGCTCCTCGACCGGGCCCTTCCGCACGGCGACGCACGCCTCCTCGACCTCGGCTGCGGATCGGGCGCCTGGCTGCTGCGCGCGCAGACCGCTCGGCCGGACCTGCACGCCGAAGGCGTCGACAACGCCGCCGAAGCCATAGCCACGGCCAGGCGCCTCGCCGCCGAAGCGGGGTACGGCGACCGGCTCACCCTCCACACGCAGGACGCCGCGGACTTCACCTCCCCGCACCTCTACGACCTGGTCCTCAGCATCGGCGCCACCCACGCCTTCGGCGGTTTGCGGCCCACGCTCGAAGCGGCCCGCAGGCACCTCGCCCCGGGTGGCAGCGTCCTCGTCGGCGACTGCTTCTGGGAACGCGAACCCGGGCGGGCCACTCTCGAAGCCGGTTTCGCTGCCGATGAGTACGACGACCTGGCCACGACCGTCGACCGGGTCACGGCCGACGGCTGGACCCCCGTCCACGGACACGTCAGCACCCTTCGGGAATGGGACGACTACGAGTGGTCCTGGACCGGAAGCCTCTCCCGTTGGGCCCTGGACCACCCCGACGACCCCGACAGCGGCGCAGCCCTCGAGACCGCGGCCGAACACCGTGATGCCTGGCTCCACGGCTATCGGGGCACCCTCGGCTTCGTCACGCTGCTCCTTCGCCGGACCCCCAGCCCCTGAGCCCCGAGCGTGCCCGCCGGCTCGCGCGGGGGCCGGCGTTCGCCCCACGACGGTGCCGCGCAGTGGTCCACTGCGCGGCACCGTCCGGTACGGCGTCCGGCTGGGCCGGAGGCACGTACGACGTGGTATCGGCGGATCAGGAGCGCTTCGAGCTGTCCGAGACCGTCCTGGCGGCCGGCTTCTGCAGGTCGGGGTGGATCCGGGCCGTCACCGTCCCGTTGTCGTTCGGTGCCGGGTGGCCAGGGGTGAGTTCCACCCACGACTCGGTGCAGTCGAGGACGCGGTTGCCCGCCTCGTTGTCGATCGAGCAGGTGGTCTCGTACACCGCGCCGTCCTCGGTCAGCACCTCGATCGAGACCCCGCCGGCCGCGCTGGTCTGGGAGGCGATGGAGATCGCGCAGGCTCCGTCCGGGAAGTTGTTGCCGGGGGTGTCCGTGAGGTCGTACCAGCGGAAGGGGCCCGGGGAGCCCATCACCTGGAGATTCCGGATGCCGGCATAGGCGCGCCCGCCGGTCAGCACGGCCTTGACCTCTTCGGAATTGCTGGGCTTGTAGGCGTCCACGTCGGAGCACACGACCGGTCCGGGCGGACCCGCAGGACCCTGGGGTCCCGGGGGTCCGGGGGGTCCGGCCGGACCCTGGACGCATTTGTCCTTCGGGTCCTGCAGGCGGGCGTTCGCCTGGTCGGGCGAAGGCTTGGCGGCCTTCGGCCTGGTGCAGTCGGTGCCGCCGTCCCCACCCGTGCCCGGGAGATCCCGGACGGCCGCACCTCCCCCGGCGTGCTGCCCCTGCGGAGCGGCGAGTGCCGGACCGGCGACTCCGGCCAGCACCAGAGCGAACGAGGCGAGCGCACTGCCCGCCACCCACTTGCTCCGGTGGGGCAGGGGCCCCATCCGGGCGGCGGTCCTCACATCAGCACCCATGCGTCGGTTCCTTCTACTGTCGGTTGATCTGATCGCGTCGGCGACGCATCGCAGACTCTGCACCGGCGCGGCGCCGCCGCGCCGTCAAGGCGGACGGGACACGCCACGCTGTCAGCACGTCGGACCAATCCCCACACAGCGGGCTCAGGTCCGCGCCGAGGGCGCCGACCACACCCCTGCACGGCGTCGCTGATGGCCCGCAGCGGAGTCAGGGCGGGCGGGAACGGCCGCCGCGAGCACGCCGATGGCCGGGGAGGCCAGGCACACGAGGAGGAGGGTGCCCCGGGGCAGGGACAGGGAGTACTGCTCGACCGCCCCGTTGGCGAGCGAGCCGACGGCCCAGGCGCCGAACAGGCCGCAGGCCAGTCCCAGCGCGGTGCCGATGGCGGCGACGGTCAGGGGCTCCAGCCGGATCATGCGGCGGATGCCGCTCCGGTGCATGCCGATCGCCCGCAGGACGCCGATCTCGCGGGTGCGCTCCGCCACGGACATGGCGAGGGTGTTCGCGATACCGATCGAAGCGATCACGACGCCGATGGCGAGCAGCCCGTACGTCAGGGTGAGCAGGTTGCCGACCGTGCCGGCGGCTTCGGCGACCAGCTCGTCGCGGTCCTGGACCCGCAGAAGCGGGTTGTTGCCCACCGCGGAGCGCAGCCGGCGGTACGGTGCAGGGTCAGCAGGGGCGCCTGGTGCGGGCCCTGCGGGAGCGCGGGGACGCCTCGGAGCGGGCCCGGCGGCTCGCCGACAGCGGCCAGGGCGGGCACCACCACGGCGGTCGCGGCGAGGACCAGGCCCAGCGCCACTCCGTACCCCACCGACTCCGGCCCCACCCAGGGCGCGCTCACCGTGGCCGAGGCGACGACGACCAGGCCCGACGCCCCCAGCGTCCGGTCCCGCCGGCGTCCCGGACGCGTCCGGGACGCCAGCGTGTACGCGGTGGCCGCCAGGACCGGACCCGCCCCGGGCGCCAGGCCCGCCAGCACGGCCAGGACCAGGAGGACGGCGACGGGCCGGACCTGCGCAGCGGGAAGAGCGCCACGGCGCCGGCCACGGCCAGCAGCTGGAGCAGCGGGTACGGCAGGGACGGCAGGCGGAGGATCCACGCCAGCGCGGCGAGGCCGGCCAGCGCCGCGACGGCCACCGCCGCCGTCTCGGTCACCCCCCCCGATCCCCCGAGCCTCCGGGGTGAGGGGAGGACGGGGGGTGGAGCGGCGGAACAGGCTGGTACGTGGCACAACGCCCAGTATCGGCGTCCGCGGATGCCACCGCGTGAGTCCTGCGGCCGATCCACGTCTCTGCCGAAAGGCAGGGACGGCGCTGGACGGAGTGCCGCGGCGGCGGGAGAGGGGGACACCGCCTGATCGAGCGGGACGGCACCGTCGATAGGGTTCACCGCGTGAGTGACATCTATGAGCTGACCGTCACCGTCGACCTCCGGGACGAGCTGGACGAACAGGAGCTCGCCGAGCTGAGATGGCACCTGGGGCTCGGGCCGCAGCCGGAACGCCTCTGCCTCGTGACCGGGTTCCCGGTCGTGGTGGAGGACGACTCGGGGAACCCGGTGATCGAGGACGAGCCCCGGCCCCTGCTGGCCGGGAACGGAGCGGCGTGGCGGGTCGGCGGTGTGCTCGGCTCGGCCCTGGCCGGCCGCGCGGACCTGCCGCGGAAGGGCTGGTCGCTGTCGTCCCGGCAGGAGATCCACCCGGACGAGTTCCTGCAGGTCGGCGAGCTGCTCCGCCTGCTGGCCGCACGGG
Organism: Streptomyces sp. NPDC058646; assembly: GCF_042716875.1. Lineage (NCBI taxonomy): Bacteria > Bacillati > Actinomycetota > Actinomycetes > Kitasatosporales > Streptomycetaceae > Streptomyces > Streptomyces sp. NPDC058646. The sequence continues at coordinate 92,019 of NZ_JBHXRK010000015.1, forward strand.
CCAAGGACACCCACCGGTTCGCGGACGACGCGGTCCGGATCGGGTACCTGCGGTTCCACGAGGCCGCGGAGCCGCTCCCGCTCCAGGTCGTGAAGGGACAGGTCGGCTGGCCCGTCGGGAGCTGAGCCGGGTCGTCACTTCCTGCGGTACGTCAGGCCGACGCCGCCGGTGGCGAAGACCATGGTGACGTCGAACTTCCGGGCGGAGGCGGGAAGACCGTCGGGGAACAGGCGGCGCCCGCCGCCGAGGACGGCGGGTACGAGGCCAAGGTGCAGTTCGTCCAACTGCCCGGTGTGCAGCGGTGCGTGGATGATGCTGACGCTGTTGAGGACGAGGATGTCCGGCCCGGTGCCTCCTTCAGGGCCGCCACCTCGTCCGCCGACTCCCGCTCCGCGATGCGTGCGCCGGACCGGTCGGCGGAGGTGAGCGTGCGCGAGAAGACCCCCTTATCGACCTCGTCCAGCCAGGTCGCCAGGGCCCGGTCGCGGGGTGAGGCGCCGGGGCCCCGGGCGACGGGCGGCCGGTGGCCGAGAAAACCCTCGTAGTTGTTCCGGCCGAGGAGCACGGTGTCGACCCCGCGCCGGACCAACAGATCCACCCTCACAGACCGTCGCCGGGCACGAAGCCCACCGCCCCGCCGGCTTCGCCGACTTTTCGAGGGGCGCGGGAGGCATGAGGTCGGCGGGGGCGGGGACGTGAAAGGTATGAACAGAGCCATATCGGACAGATATCCAAACCCCGGTCCGCGCGCCGTACCGGGGCGCCCGTCCGGCAGCGGCGTACCTCCCGGTGAGACCCCGGCCGGAGAGGACAGCACCTCGGGCGGAGCGGGACCCTACCGCCCCCTGACGCGGGGCTGGGGCGGAGGGCCGCTGGCCGTGATCATCGCCATGTCACTGGTCTGCGCCCTCTTCTTCCTCGCCTACGCCGTCGTACTGGACCTGTGACCCCGTCCCGGCCGGAGGCTCGGTGACCGCAGAGGGGCGGGGCCGGCCCGTCGCACGGGCCATCAGGAATCCGGCGGCGCGGCAGCGGGCATGACCGCGGCCCCGGACCCCGGTACCGGACGGGCGGGGCTGGGCAGGACACCCCGGGGCTGCGGGACTAGCCTGAAAGAGGGGATCCGTCGTTGGGAAGGTGGCGGGCGCATGAAGGTGCAGCCCCGCGGCGCCGTGCTGGCTGCCGCGACCGTGGTCCTCGGGGTGCTGGTGGGCCCGTCGGCGTCCGCAGACGACATGGACCCGAAGAAGATCTACGAACGGGCGGCGCCGGCCACCGTTCGGGTCCTGGGCAAATACGCCGAGGGAACCGGCTTCATCTACGACGCGGACAAGGGGCTCATCGCCACCAATGCCCACGTGGTGCAGGGCGAGCCCTCCTTGAAGGTCGGGGTCGGGGACCAGCCGATGGCACCGGCCCGCGTGGTCGGTATCGACCCCTGCGCGGACCTGGCGGTCCTGAGCTTCACCTCCCGGCCGCCCGACCTCAAGGCCCTCGAGTTCGGCGAGAGCAAGGACCTGGAAGTGGCCGACACCGTCACCGCGCTGGGCTACCCGATCGGGCTCAGCGACACCGGCCAGCGGGTCGTGTACACGGCCGGTTCGGTGCAGAACCCCGATGTGGTGAACGCCGAGCCGTCCACCACGCTGCCCCGCTACCCCTCCACGATCCAGCACTCCGCAACCATCAACCCGGGCAACTCCGGCGGCCCGCTGCTCGACGGCCAGGGGAAGGTCGTCGGGATCAACGCCCTGTCCGCCGCCGGCGGCGGCACGCAGGGGCAGTTCTACGCCATCAGCAGCGACCACGCCCGGCCCGTCCTCGACACCCTGGCCCAGGGCGTCGTGCAGAACGACCCCGGCTGGAGCCTCGTGGGGCTGGACGACCCCACCCTCGCCACGAACTTCCCGGAGGAGTACCAGGCCGAGGCGGAACAGGCCCAGAAGAAGCTCATCGACGGCGGGGTGACCGGCGTGTTCATCGTCTACACCAGGACGAACTCCCCCGCAGGCAAAGCCCAGTTGGGAACCGGGGACGTGGTGACCATGATGAAGGACACCCCGGTGGAGTCGGTCGCCGACGTCTGCGACATCCTCCAGTCCTCCACGCCGGGCGAGAAGGTACCGCTGCAGGGCGTGTACTCCCTCGGCGCCGACGGAAAAGAGATCAAGTTCGGCCAGGCCTGGGCGGCCGACCTCGTCCTCGACAAGGGCGCCGCCCCCGCCCCGTGAGACCCAGGGGAACGGGCAGGAACGCCCGGCCGGATCCTCCCGGCCGGGCGCTCCGCACGTACCGCCCGCCTCAGCCCGTGTTCAGCCTCCCGTCGAGCAGCCGGCCGATCTCGGCGATCGGAGCGGCCCGGGTCATCTCCAGGTGGCGGCTGCGGATGCGGTGCTCCTCGATCCGTCCGGTCACGTGCCCGCGCCAGCCCTCCACCGGTCCGGCCCCGTCCGTCTCCTCCAGCTCCGCCGTGAAGAACAGCAGGTCGCCGTCGAACTTCCGCGACGCGAACCGGTTCATGAGGGTGGCATGCGCACGGCAGACGTCGATCGTCCTGGACAGCTGCGCTTCGTCGAGCACGGAGAGGTACCCGTCGCCGCGCCGCAGTTGTCCGACCACCGCGGACCGGTCGAGCGCCGCCGCCCCGGCCGCCGGCGCCCCCGAGGCCGCCAGCAGGACGGCGAGCACCTCGGCCTCCGACACCTCGGGTCCGGAGCCGTCGCCGCTGTAGCTGTCCATCAGGGCGAGCAGGGAGACCTCCTGCCCGTCCTCCTGGAGCCGGACGGCCATCTCGTGGGCGACCACACCGCCGAAGGACCAGCCCAGCAACCGGTAAGGGCCCTCGGGCTGCACCGAGCGGATCTGCCGCACGTAGTCCGCGGCCATGTCCCCGAGCGTCGCCGGGACGGTCCCGTACCCGTCGAGTCCGCGGGCTTGGAGGCCGTACACGGGCTGCTCCGCCCGCAGATGGGGGAGCAGCCCCGCATACCCCAGGCTGGTGCCCTCGACCGGGTGGACGCAGAACAGCGGGCTTCCCGCGCCGCCCACCCGCAGCGGCAGCAGGCCGGAAGGACCCGAGGAACCCCGGGCGGCACCGGCCTCCGCGTCCCCGTCGAGGAACGCGCCGAGGGACGCGGGGGTCGGCGCCGCGAACAGCGAACGCACCGCGACCTCAGCCCCCAGCTCCGTCCGGATCCGGTTGATCAGCTGGATGCCGAGCAGCGAGTGGCCGCCCGCGGAGAAGAAGTCCTCCTCGGCGCCGACCTCCGTGCGCCCGAGCACCTCGGCGAAGAGGGCGCACAGAGCCCGCTCCGTCTCCGTGCGCGGACCCCTGGCGGGAGCCGCCGCGACGGCCTCGGGGGCGGGCAGCGCACGCCGGTCCAGCTTCCCGTTGGAGGTCACGGGGAGCCGGTCCAGGAACACCAGCGACGCCGGGACCATGTACTCGGGAAGCCGCCTGCCGAGGTCGGCGCGCAGCTCCTCCGCCAGTTCCGCCGGATCGCACCAGCGGTCCGCCGGCCGGGCCGAGCCCGCCGAGGCCCAGCCCTGCGGCCGCTGCGCGACCGGGGCGTCCGGGCGGACGGCGAAGACGTTCACCAGATCGGTGTCGGCCAGCGCCGAGGGCCGGTCGGCCGCCACCCGGAAGCCCTGGGCCGTGAGCAGCCCGGTGACCTCAGCGAGACGCCTGTCGACGTCGTGGACCTCCGCCACGACCTGGCGGATCAGCGGCCAGTGCTCGGGCAGCACGCCGCGCAGGATCTCCAGCTCGCTCTTCTCCGCGTCGATCTTCAACAGGTCGATGCGGGGCACCTGCTGCTCGGTGACCAGGTCGGAGACGGTCCTCAGCGCACAGTCCACCTGCACGCTGCGCAGCCTTTCGGTCAGCAGCTCGTCGAAGACGGAGTCGAGTTCGGGTTCCGGACCCGAGCCGTCGCCCCGGGCCGCCAGTTCGTTGCGCACGTACGCCTCGACCACCGCCCGCTCGTCCGCCTCCGCGCCGAACCGGCCGGACAGGATGGACAGCTGCGGGTAGTAGGTGAAGCGGGCCGCGCCCGGCACCTCGGCCATGCCGTTGTTGAACGGCCGGATGTCGGCGCCGTGCAGCCGCGCGTTGCGCGACAGCATCGCGAACAGGTCGGGGATCGGCTCGAACGCGTACACCGTCGACCGGGGACAGGTGCGGGCCACGAACAGGGAGAAGAAACCGATGTGGGCGCCGACGTCGAAGACGATCGCGTCCTCCGGCAGCGTCAGCCCGTGCCGGACGTACTCCTCCCGCTCGAAGACCTCCTGGTAGAGGAAGGCCACCTCCGAAGGGTTGTGGCCGAACACGGTCATGCCGTTCGGCAGCCGGTGCAGTTCGAGCCCCTCCGTCTCGCCGACCGCAGCCATCCGGGCCAACTCCCGTACGGGACCGGCACGCCGCTCGTCGGGTACCACGTACCCGGTCAGGCGGCGGTCGCCCGGGCGGTCCTCCCGGACCACCACCGCGCCCAGGTCGACCGCCGGGTGTTCCGCGAGCCGCGCCTGGATCTCGCCCGTCTCGATCCGGAAACCGCGCAGTTTGACCTGGCCGTCGGCGCGGCCCAGGTACTCGACGGCTCCGTCGGCCCGTCGGCGCGCGAGGTCGCCCGTGCGGTACATGCGGGTGCCGGGGGCTCCGTAGGGGCTGGCGACGAACCGCTCGGCCGTCAGGTCGGGGCGGCCGAGGTAGCCGCGCGCCAGCTGGACGCCCGTCAGGTACAGCTCGCCGGGAACCCCCACGGGCACCGGACGCAGCGCGTCGTCCAGTACGTGGACACCGGTGTTCCACACCGGTCGGCCGATCGGCGCCGGACGTCCCGTGCCGTCGTCCTCGCAGTGCCAGGAGGTCACGTCGACGGAAGCCTCGGTGGGGCCGTACAGGTTGTGCAGCTCGGCCCCCAGAGTGGCGCGCAGCAGCTGCTCCGTCCGGGGCGGCAGCTCCTCACCGCTGCACAGCACCCGGCGCAGTCCCGTGCAGGCGGCTGCCGCGGGTTCCCGCAGGAAGACGTCGAGCATGGACGGCACGAAGTGCACGGTGGTGATCCCGGCCGAGCGGATGATCCCCGCCAGGTAGGCCGGGTCACGGTGCCCGCCGGGGCGCGCCACCACCAGCGTGGCACCGCTGATCAGCGGCCAGAAGAACTCCCACACCGAAACGTCGAAGCTGGAGGGGGTCTTCTGCAGGATCCGGTCCTGTGCCGTGATGCCGTACGCGTGCTGCATCCACAGGAGCCGGTTGACGATGCCCTCGTGCGGGACCAGCACGCCCTTGGGCCGGCCGGTGGAACCCGAGGTGTAGATCAGGTACGCCGCGTGGGCGGGGGAGAGCGCCGTCTGCGGCGCGTGCGCCTCCGGGAGGTCCGCGAGCCGCCGGAGGGTGTCCGGTGCGTCGAGTTCCACCACCGGGGCCCCTCCCGCGCGGGGCAGGACCGCCGCGAGCTCCCGCGTGGTCAGGACGGCGGCCGGAGCCGCGTCGGCCAGCATGTACGCGATCCGCTCCGCCGGGTACTCGGGGTCGACGGGCACGTACGCCCCACCGGCCTTCAGCACCGCGCACAGCGCCACGACCAGTTCGGCCGAGCGGGGCAGGGCCACCGCGACCAGGCTCTCCGGGCCCACGCCCAGCGAACCGAGCAGGTTCGCCAGCCGGCCGGCCCGGGCGTCCAGCTCGCGGTAGGTGAGCGACTCGTCGTCGAAGACCACCGCGGTGGCCTCCGGCGAGCGCCGCGCCTGGTCCGCGAGCAGGTCCGCCAAGGTCAGGTCGGGCAGGTCGGCCGCGGTGTCGTTCCAGCCCGTCACCAGGCGTTCGTACTCCTCGCCGGTGAGGATCCCGGCCTCGGACAGGGGCCGGTCCGGGGCCGCCACGGCGGACTCCAGCAGTCGGCGCAGCCGCGCCGCGATCAGCTCGGCGGACTCCGGGTCGAACAGGTCGAGGCTGAATTCCAGGACGCCGGACATCCCGGCCGGGGCGCCCTGCGCGTCCCGGTCCTCGCTCAGCAGGACCGACAGGTCGAACTTCGCGGACACCGAGGCGGACGGGACGTCCTCCACGTGCAGCCCGGGCAGCTCCAGCAGTGCGTCGGCCGTGCTGTCCACGGCCAGGGCGACCTGGAACAGCGGGTGCTTGGACAGCGACCGCTCCGGGTTGACCAGTTCCACCAGGCGCTCGAAGGGCAGGTCCTGGTGGGCGTACGCCGCCAGGTCCACCTCGCGCACCCGGTGCAGGAGCTCCCGGAAGGTCGGGTCCCCGGAGGTGTCCGTGCGCAGCACCAGGGTGTTGACGAAGAAGCCGACCAGATCGTCGAGGGCGTCGTCGGTACGGCCCGCGACCGGCGTGCCGAGCGGGATGTCCGTACCGGCACCCAGCTTCGACAGGAGTGCGGCCAGTGCGGCCTGCACCACCATGAAGACGCTCGCCTGGCTCTCGCGGGCCAGTGTCACCAGGTCCTGGTGCAGGGCGGCGCCGAAGTGCAACGGGACCGTGGCGCCGCGGTGGCTCGCCAGCGCCGGCCGGGGCCGGTCGGTGGGCAGGACCAGCTCCTCGGGCAGCCCGGCGAGGGCCTGGGCCCAGTGGTCGTGCTGCTGCGCGGCCAGGCTGTCCGGTACCCCTTCGTCGCCGAGCAGTTCGGCCTGCCACAGGGTGTAGTCGGCGTACTGCACGGGCAGCTCGGGCCACTGCGGCACGGTGCCCGCGAACCGGGCGCGGTAGGCCTGGGCCAGATCACGGGCCAGCGGCTTCATCGACCAGCCGTCGCCCGCGATGTGGTGCAGGACCACCAGCAGGACGTGCTCCTCGTCGGCCAGCTCGAACAGGGCGGCCCGCAGCGGCGGTTCGGTGGACAGGTCGAAGGGGCGGGCGGCCACGGCCGCGAGCTCCCCGGCCAGCTCGTCCTCCGTCACCCGGACCACCGGCAGCGGGGGCCGGGCCCGGCCGGGCGCGAGCACGACCTGCCGGGGCACGCCGTCCACCTCGGGGAAGACGGTGCGCAGGCTCTCGTGGCGCTCGGCCACGTCGGCCAGCGCCGCGGCCAGGGCCGCGGTGTCCAGGACACCGGAGAGCCGCAGCCGGAGCGGGATGTGGTAGGCCTCGCCGACGCCCTCCAGCCGCTCCAGGAACCACAGGCGGCGCTGCGCGTACGAGAGCGGGACGTCGCCGTGCCGGGGCAGCGCGCGCAGCGCCGGCCGGCGCCGCCCGCGGTCCAGGAGACGGCTGAGGCCGGCGACGGTGGGCGCCTCGAATACGGCCCGGATGGGCAGTTCGGCGTCGAGGACCGAACGGGTCCGGCTGATCAGGCGGGTGGCCAGCAGCGAGTGGCCGCCCAGGGCGAAGAAGTCGTCGTCGATGCCGACGGACGGGAGGCCCAGCACCTCCGCGAACAGCTCGCAGAGCACCTGTTCGCGGGCGTCCCGGGGAGCCCGCCCCACCGCCGCCGCCCGCAGGACCGGTGCGGGCAGCGCCCGCCGGTCGAGCTTGCCCGTCGAGGTCAGCGGGATCTCGTCGACCGTGACGAAGGCGGACGGGACCATGTAGTCGGGCAGCCGGGCGGCGAGCAGGTCGCGCAGGGTCGCCGGATCGGTGCCCGGTGCGGGCCGTCCCTGCTCGCCTGCGGTGTCCGTCCGGTCCTTGGCGTCGACGGTGTAGGCGACGAGCCGGCTCTCGCCGGCGGAGTCCCGGTGGACGACGACCACGGCCTGACCGATGCCGGGGCACGCGGTGAGCGCCGACTCGATCTCGCCCGGTTCGATCCGCAGGCCGCGGATCTTGACCTGGTCGTCGGCGCGGCCGAGGTATTCGAGGGCGCCGTCGCGGCGCCAGCGGGCGAGGTCGCCCGTACGGTACATGCGGGCGCCCGGAGCACCGTGGGGGTCGGCGACGAACCGTTCGGCCGTCAGGTCCGGGCGGCCGAGGTAGCCGCGCGCGAGCTGGGCGCCGGCCAGGTACAGCTCGCCGGGCACGCCCGCGGGCACCGGGCGCAGCGCGCCGTCCAGGACGTAGGCGCCCAGGTTCTCCAGGGGCCGGCCGATCGAGGGAGCCTCGTCCGCGCGCATCCGGCAGAACACCGCGTCGATGGTGGTCTCGGTGGGGCCGTAGAAGTTGTACGCGTGCACGCCCGGCTCGGTGGCCAGACGCTGCCACAGGCCCTCGCCCACGGCCTCGCCGCCCAGCATGAGCACCGGCGGGCGGTGCCCCTCGGCGGGCAGCAGGCCTTCGGTGAGCAGCTGCGGCAGGTAGGAGGGAGTGACGTCGAGGAAGTCGATCCGCTCCCGCCCCACGTACCCGACGAGAGCCGCCGGATCGTGGCGGACCTCATCGGAGAGCAGGTGCATCTCGTGCCCGGCCGCCATCCACAGCAGCGGTTCGATCGCCGTGTCGAAGGTGAGCGCGGGAACCAGCGCGGCACGGAACCGGCGGCCTCCGTGGGCCGCCACCTCGGGTCCGATGAACTGGTGGTGATGGGCGTGGAAGAGGGCGGTCAGGTTCCGGTCCTCGACGACGACGGCCTTCGGCAGACCCGTCGACCCCGAGGTGTAGATGAGGTAGGCCGGGTGGGCCGGTGAGGCGGGGGCGAGGCGCTCCTCGTCGCGTACGTTCCCGCCGTCCTGCGCACCCTCCAGGACGGCCCGCACCTCCGGGGCGTCGACCAGCAGGGAAGGAGCCCCGGCGGGGATCCGGCCGGCCAGCTCACCGGTGGTCAGGGTGCAGACGGGGCGCGCATCGGCGTAGATGTGCGCCAGGCGTTCGGCCGGCTGGTCGGTGAGGACCGGCACGTAGGCGCCGCCGGTCTTGAGCACTGCGAGCAGGCCCACGATCAGCTCGGTGGTCCGGGGCAGCGCCAGGACCACGTACCGCTCGGGGCCGGCGCCCCGTTCGATCAGCAGCCGTGCCAGGCGGTTCGCCCGCGCGTTGAGCCCGGCGAAGTCCAGCCGGCCGTCCTGCGCGACCAGCGCGGTCGCCTCCGGGACGGCCGCGGCACGCTCCTCGAACAGGTCGGCGAAGGAGGCGGCGGGCAGCGGCCGGCGCGTACCGCGCCAGTCCTCCAGCACCTGCCGGCGCTCCCCCTCGGTGAACAGGTCGGCACCGGAGACCGGCCGGTCGGGGTCGGCGAGCACCGCCTCGAACAGCCCCTGGAGGCGGTCCATCATGGTGACGACGGTGCTGCGGTCGAACAGGTCGGAGCTGTACTCGACGAAGCACTTGAGCCCGGCGGCGGCGCCGTCACCGGCACGCTGCTCGCTGATGCCGAAGGACAGGTCGAACTTGGTCCCGGTGGTGTCCACGTCCTCGTCGGACAGGGTCACGCCCGGCAGGTCGAGCGTCACCTCGGGGGTGTTCTGGAAGGCCAGCATGACCTGGAACAGCGGGTGCCAGGACAGCGAGCGCCGGGGATTGAGTTCCTCGATGAGCTGCTCGAAGGGCATCTCCTGGTGTGCGAACGCCTTCAGGTCGGTGCGCCGCACGCGCCGCAGCAGCTCCCGGAAGCTGGGCTCGCCCGAGGTGTCGACGCGCAGCACCAGCGGGTTCACGAAGTAGCCGACGAGATCGTCCAGTACGGCGTCGGCACGGCCCGCGACCGGGGTGCCGAGACTGATGTCGGTGGTGCCGGACAGCTGCGACAGCAGCGAGGTGATGCCGGCCTGCAGCACCATGAAGAGGCTGACCCGGTTCGCGCGGGCCAGACCCAGCATGGCCTCGTGCACGGCGGCCGGGATGTCGTGCCGGACGATGGCGCCCTCGTAGGACATGGCCGCCGGACGCGGCCGGTCGGTGGGCAGCGGCAGGTGTTCCGGCAGGTCGTGCAGGGCCTCGCGCCAGAAGGCCAGCTGGCGCCCGCCGACGCTCTCCGGGTCCGCGAGGTCGCCGAGGCGCTCGTACTGTCCCAGGGCGAACTCGGCGTACTGGAGCGGCAGCGGCTCCCACTCCGGTGCCTCGCCGGCCGTGCGCGCCAGGTACGCGCCGATCATGTCGCGGGCCAGCGGAGCCATCGAGGAGCCGTCGCCCGCGATGTGGTGCAGGACGAGGATCAGCACGTGCTCCTCGGGCGCCAGCTCGAACAGGTGGGTGACCAGCGGCGGTTCGGCGGCGAGGTCGAACGGGTAGCGGGCCACCTCGGCGAGCTCCCCGGGGAGCCGCTCCTCGGTGGTACGCGAGTGCACCAGCCGGGGCGCAGCCTCCTCGGTGCTCAGGATGTGCTGGTAGGGCACGCCCTCCCGGTCCGGGAAGACCGTGCGCAGGCTCTCGTGGCGCTCCGTGACGTCGAGCAGCGCGGCCTGCAGCGCCGCACGGTCGAGCGCGCCGGACAGACGGATCGCGGACGGCATGTTGTACGCCGGAGTCGCCCCCTGGAGCTTCCCGTGGAACCACAGGGCGGACTGGGCGAAGGAGAGCGGGATGTCCTCCGGACGCCCGGCGGCGGCCACGGCGAATCCGGCGGCCACCGCCGGGGCGACGTCCTCCGCCGCGGCTGCCGCGGCCTTGGTCCGCAGCCGCTCGGCGAGCCGGCCGACGGTGGGCAGCTCGAAGATGTCACCGGGGGACACCGCCAGCCCCAGGCGCTGGCATTCGGCGGCTGCCTGCACGATCAGCAGGGAGTCCCCGCCGAGCTCGAAGATGTTGTCGTCGAGGCCGATGCCGCCGATTCCCAGCAGCCGGCTCCAGACGTCGGCGATCTGCTGCTCGGTCGCGTCGTGCGGAGCACCGCCCGCGGCGGCGGCGCGCCGGGAACCGCCCGGCTTCGCCTTCGGCCGGGCGGCGGCCCGCGGCCGGTCCCAGTGGCCGGCGCGCGGGCTGATCACCAGGTGCGGCAGGTGCTGGTTGGCGAGCACCCGCTCCAGGGCGCGCAGGCCGTCGCGCGTCGGGATGCCCAGCTCCTCCGGTTCCCTCCCGCGCGGGGCGCCGGAGGGCGCGGGGCGCAGGACGAACCCCTCGACGGTGACGGCGGGCAGACCGTCCGTACCGGCCAGCACCAGGTCGACGACGATGGTGTCCTCGGGCCCGCCGCCCTCGCGCTGGAAGGTGGTGACGCGCACCTCGGCGGGCAGGTCGCGGTGGACCACCAGGCTGCGGTACGCCACCGGGAGGTGGGTGCCGGTGCGCGCGACGACGGCACCGGTCGCCACGTCGAGCAGCGCCGGGTGCAGCGGATGGACCGCCAGGTCGCCGTGGAAGGCCTCGGGCAGACGCAGCGCCAGGAAGCCCTCCCGCTCGCTCTGCCGGGCCTCGGTGAGGCTCTCCCAGCGGGGGCCGGTGCTCAGCCCCGCCCCGCCCCGTGCGCCGCCCGGCGCCAGCGGCAGCGGCTCGCCGCACCGCTGCGCGGCCTCGTCCAGCGCCACGGGCGACGGCGGCGGACCGCCGTACGCCGTCACGAAGCCCTGCGCGTGCGCGTGCGAAGGGGACTGCGCGGAGGTGACCGACCAGTCGTACCCGTCTGCGCGCGGCAGCAGCCGTACGGTCACCTCCGGGTGGGTGTCCCCGGGGACGCGCACCGGCTGCGCGAAGGCCACGTCGCGCAGCTCGGCGGGCCCGGGGCCCGCGGTGAGGCGGAACGCGGCGGTCGCCAGGTCCAGCAGCGACGTGCCGGGCAGCACGGGCTCGCCACCGAGGAGGTGCTCGTCCGACAGCCACTCGGTGTGCGCGCCGCGCCGCACCCGCAGCTCCAGGAACGGCTTCCCGCCCTCGGCGGTGCCGGTGCGGCGGAAGTCGAACAGGGGGTGCTCGACGGGCTCGCCGCCGGTCCAGGAGGGAGCGCCGCCCCGCACGGCCATGCCCACCTCGGACCACCGGTCCCAGCCGATCGAGACCGCGGTGTCCGCGGTGTGCGCGAAGCTGTCGAGGAAGGCGTTCGCGGCGGCGTAGTCGACCTGCCCGGGGGCCCCGACCATGGCCATCGCCGAGGAGAACATCACGAAGAAGTCGGGGGCGTCGTCCCGGGTGAGCTGGTGCAGCACGACCGTGCCGCGGACCTTGGGATCGAGGACCCGGGCGATCTCCCCGGCGGTGCGCAGCGAGACCACGCCGCCGCCGGGCACGCCGGCGGCGTGCACGACGCCGTCCAGCGGGCCGTCCGCCGCACGCACCCGGGCCAGCGCCGCGCCGAGGCCCTCGGCGTCGGCGACATCGGCCTGGACGACACGGACCGCCGCACCGTCGGCGGCCAGCGAGGCGAACCAGGAGGCCAGTTCCGGGGCGACCGTCTCGCCGGGCGCCGCGCCCGCACCCTCGGGGCGGATCACCGTCCAGTGCGGGCCGTCGGGAACGGGCCGCCGGGTGACCAGGACGAGCGTGCAGTGAGCGGTCCCGGCGGCGCACCATTCGGCGACCGCGCGGCCGATGCCGCCCAGACCGCCGGTGACGAGGTAGGTACCGCCGTCGCGCAGCACCGGGGCGTCCTGCACCGGGGCCAGTTCGGGCCGGCCCAGGGCGGGTGTCCAGCGGCCGCGGCCGCGCAGCGCCACCAGGGGCTCGGGGCCCTCCCAGGCGGACTCGGCGTACAGCTCCGCCAGCACCGCACCGGCGGCCTTGGCGAGCGCGGCCGGGACGCGGGACGGGCAGTCGAGGTCCACCGCGCGCACCGCGAACAGCGGGGCCTCCAGCGGGATCACCCGTACCGGGCCGAGGACCGCGGCGGAGTGCGGGGTGCGGGGCGGCTGACCGCCGACGGCCTGCGCCGCGTCGGTCACGAAGAGCATCCGCACCGGGTGACCGGGGAAGGCCTCGCTCAGGGCACGGACGAGGAACACCGGGGTGGTGACGGCCGCGGAGGCGGCCGCGCCCACGGCGCCGGGCCCGGCGCCGGACAGCTCCGGGTCGTCCACGGCCCAGCAGCCGAGGACGACGTCCGGGACGCTGCCGCGCTCCGCGAGGTCGGCGGCGAGGGCCTGGAACGCCTCACGGTCGTCGGGGCGCAGCACGTAGCCCTCCGGCGACACGGTCAGCGTCGCGGGCGGCAGCGGGGCGTCGGCGACGCGCGCCACCAGCACCTCGGAACCGGCCTCGGTGAGCCTGCGGGCCAGCTCCGCGCCCAGGCCCGAGCCGTCGGCCAGCAGCAGTACGGTGCCGAGCGGCCGGGGTGCGGCGGCCGGCGGGGTCGAACGGGTCCAGCCGGTGGCGCGGAACCAGCCGTCGACCCCGGCGGGTACGGCCGCCTTCGGGGCGGGTACGGCCCGCGCCTCCCCGGTGGGCTCGAACCAGTGGCGGTCCGGCTCGAAGGGGTAGGTCGGCAGGGGGATCCGGCGCAGTCCGGTGCGGTCGCCGAGTGAGGCCCAGTCGACCTCCGCGCCCTGCTCCCACAGGGCGGCGAGCGCGGTCAGCCGGTTCGGCGGACGGCCCGGCTCCGCCCGGGTGATCCCGGCGAGCACCTGGCGGCCGGAGCCCAGCGTCCGACGGGTGGCCGAGGCCAGGGCGGTCCCCGGACCGACCTCCAGTACGGGTACGGAGGCGGGGGACTGTGCGATGGCGTCGGCGAAGCGGACGGCCTCGCGCATCTGCCGGCTCCAGTAGGCGGGGGAGCAGGCCTCCTGCGGGGTCAGCCAGGTGCCCGTGACCGTGGAGAGGACGGGGAGCGCCGGTGCGTGCATCGGGACGCTCGCGGCCAGTGCGCCGAACTCGGCGAGCACCGCGTCCACATGGCGGGAGTGGAAGGCGTGCCGGGTGGCCAGCGGGCGCGCGGCCACGCCGGAGGCGGCGAGCCGCTCGCGCAGTTCCTCCACCGCCCCGGGGTCACCCGCCACCACGCAGCGGTCCGGTGCGTTGACCGCGGCGAGGTCCAGGCCGTCGCCCAGCAGGGCCCGCACCTCGGACTCCGGCAGCGGCACCGCGAGCATCGCGCCGGGCGGGAGGCCGCCCATCAGCCGGCCGCGCGCGGTCACCAGACGCGCCGCGTCGGCGAGCGAGAACACCCCGGCGAGGCAGGCGGCGGTGAACTCCCCGACGCTGTGCCCGACGAGGGCGGCCGGGCGGATGCCCACGGCCGCCCACCAGGAGGCGAGGGCGTGCTCGACGGCGAACAGCGCGGGCTGTGCGACCTCCGTACGGTCGAACAGGTTCTCGTGGCCCGGGTGGAGCAGCAGCTCGCGCAGCGGGGCGTCCGTCCACGGCCGCAGCGCTTCCAGCACGCGGTCGAGCCCGGCACGGAACAGCGGTTCGGCCCGGTAGGCCTCCGCGGCCATCCCGGCGAAACCGGAGCCCTGGCCGGGGAAGGCGTAGACGGCACCGGAGCCGGACCCCGCGGCCGGCACGCCCCGGGCGGGCCCGGTCAGCTCGGCCGCCGCTCCGGCGGCGTCCGCGGCCAGGACCGCGCGGCGCCACTCGAACTCGCGCCGCCCCCGCTGGAGCGAGTGCGCGGCGTCACGCAGGGGCGTCGCCGGTGCGCCGGCCAGCGCACCGGCCAGTGCGGCGCCGCTGCGCTCCAGTGCCGCCTCGGTGCGGGCCGACAGCGGCAGCAGCTGCCATCCGTCCGCCTCCCGCCCGGGCGCCGCGGCGTCCGCGGCCGCGCCGCGGGCACGGTCCGGGCGCGGGGGCTCCTGGAGGATCAGGTGGGCGTTGGTGCCGCCGATGCCGAACGAGCTGACGCCCGCCAGCATGGCCCCTTCCGGCCCGGTCCACGGCTCGGCCTCGGTCAGCACGCGGAAGCGGCCGCCGTCCAGGCCGTGACCCGGGTGCGGCCGGTCGAAGTGCACGGTCGGCAGCAGGGTGCGGTGGTGCAGGGTGAGCACCGTCTTGATCAGCCCGGCCATGCCCGCCGCCGTGTCCAGGTGCCCGACGTTGGACTTGACCGAGCCCAGCGCGCACCGGCTCTCCGGAGCGTCCGCGAACACCTTGTGCAGCGCCGCGAGTTCGATCTGGTCGCCCAGGGCGGTGCCGGTGCCGTGCGCCTCCAGGTAGGACAGCTGTTCGGGGCGCACCCCGGCGACGGACTGCGCCGCCGTGATGACCCGTACCTGACCGCCGGTGCTCGGCGCGGTGAAGCCGACCTTCTGGTTGCCGTCGTTGTTGACGGCCGAGCCGCGCAGCACCGCGCGGATGGTGTCGCCGTCCTCGATGGCGTCCGCGAGCCGCTTGAGCACGACCGCGCCCACGCCGCTGCCGAACACGGTCCCGGTGGCCCGGGCGTCGAACGGACGGCAGTGGCCGTCCGCGGAGAGGATGCCGCCCTCGCTGTGCACGTAGCCCAGCCCCTGGGCCACGCCGACCGACACCGCCCCGGCCAGGGCGACGTCGCACTCGCCGCTCAGCAGTGCCTCGGCCGCGAGGTGGACGGCCACGAGGGCGGAGGAGCAGGCGGTCTGGACGTTCAGGCTCGGACCGGTGAGACCCAGCCGGTAGGAGACCTGGGTCGCCAGGTAGTCCTTGTCGCTGCCCGCCAGCCACTGCACGTCCGCGCGGTCGCCGAGCTCGGCGGCGTACGGCAGCAGCTGGTGCGTGAGGTACGAGTTGAAGCCGGACGCGGCGTACACGCCGATGTCGCCCTCGGTCCGGTCGGGACGCTGACCGGCGTCCTCCAGCGCCGACACGGCGCACTGCAGGAACAGCCGGTGCTGCGGGTCCATCAGCTCCGCTTCGCGCGGAGTGATGCCGAAGAACGCCGCGTCGAAGCGGTCGGTGTCCTCCAGCACGCCACCGGAGGCCACGAAACGCGGGTCGGCCAGACGCTCCGCGGGAACCCCGAGGGCGGAGAGCTCTTCGGGGGTGCGGAAGGTCAGGCTCTCGCGCCCGGCCAGCAGGTTCGACCAGAACTCCGCGCTGTCCGCCGCGCCGGGGAACCGGCAGGCGAGTCCGGTGACGGCCACCGCGTCCGGGAGATCGGCGGGCGTCTGCCCGGCGTCCCCGGTCATCTGGTCGGTCATCGACATCTCTTCTCTGTTCGTGCTCATGCGGTCGTGCCCTTGCCGGATCCGCCGCGCCGGGCGGATCGCCGTCGTTCATGGTGCTGTGACCGGGCGGGCGGCTGCTGCCCGGCGGACGCGCCGTCGAGCGCAGCGGCCGCGGGTGCGGCCGTGCCGGGCGCGGTCACCTCGGGCGAGGCCGTGCCGGGCGTGGTCGTGACCGGTGCGGTCACCCCAGGTGCGGGCGTCCCGGGCGTGCCGCCCGTGCCCGAGGGTCCCTGCTCGTCGAGGAGGGCGGCCAGCGACCTGATGGTCGGGCGCTCGAAGAGTTCGAGCACCGGGACCTCCCGGCCGAACTCCTCGCTGATCCGGCGCTGGACCCGCACCAGGTGGATGGAGTTGGCACCCAGTTCGAAGAAGTTGGTGTCCAGACCGATGCTCTCCTCGCCCAGCACCTCGTGCCACAGCCTGACGAGCAGCCCGGTCGAGCCGCTCCCGGCCGCGGCCAGGGCGAGCGGCGCCGCACCCGGGAGGGAGGCCGGGGCGCCCGGCACCCCGGCCGCCGCAAGCACGGCCGGGACGGCCGCAGGAGCCGCCGCTGCCGGGACCGCTGCAGGGACGGCCGCCCGCTCCGGGGCCGTGGCGGCCCGGCGCGCCAGCGCCTTGCGGTCGACCTTGCCGTTGCCGCTCAGCGGCAGCGCCCCGACGGCGTGGATCCGCCGCGGCACCATGTACACGGGCAGCCGGTCCGCGAGGGCGGCGCGCAGCCGCTCCTCCAGGCCCGCGCCGTCCTGCGTCGTGACGGCCGGCCCGCCGATCATGCTGTGCAGCACCGACTGGCCCTCCTCCAGGCACAGCGCGTCGCGCAGCGGCTCGGCGTGGACGTCACCGACCGGCCGGAGCGCCAGCCCGCACGCCGCGGCCCGCTGGCGCAGCAACTGCGCCATGGCACCGGCCTCCAGCAGGCAGAACCGGTCGGCGAGCCCCCCGTAGACCGGGCTGATCACCGAACTGCGCGAGACCAGGTAGATCCCGAACCCGGCCGCTCCGGCCAGTTCCCGGTTGGCCGGGCCGAACAGGTCCGGCTCGTACCCCACGTCCTGGCGCAGGCCCACCAGCGCGGGCCCGGCCGGATCGAAGTAGTACGTGCCGGCCGGTACGCCCGCCACACCGCCGGGAGCGACGTGCACGTACACCTGCACCGGGTACAGCCCACCCGCCGAGCCGTAGCCGTACTTCGGCACCCCCGACTCGTCCTGGCGAGCCAGTACGGCCAGCAGGGCGTGCAGAGCGGCGGCACCGGCCGGACCCCGGCCGAAGGCGTCCGCACTGCCCCGCACCGCGGCCTCGGCGCGCAGCACCGCCGCGTCGGCGGGTTCGTGGAACGGCAGGGCCTCGCGGTCCGCCAGGTCCGTACGGCGGCCCGGCTGACGCATCCGCAGCTCCAGGTGGCGCAGCCGCTCGGCGTCGAAACGCCCACCGCCCGCCCCGCCCGCCGGGCCTTGCGCACGCTCGTCCGTACGGTCTTCGACGACGTACGCGACCAGTTCGGCGGCCGTGCCCGAGCCCTCGACCAGGGCGGCCGCCTCCCGCACCCCGTCGGTCCGCACCAGCGCGGCCTCGATCTCACCGAGCTCGATCCGCATGCCGCGCACCTTGACCTGCGAGTCCTCACGCCCCAGGAACTCCAGCGTGCCGTCGGGCATCAACCGGGCCAGGTCGCCCGTCCGGTAGAGCCGTTCGCCGGTGACGGGATGGGTGGGGAACGCCCGCCCGGTCAGCTCCGGCGCCCGGTGGTAGCCGAGCGCCAGACCGATGCCGCCGATGAACAGCTGACCGGGAACCCACACCGGGCACGGCCGGAACATCTCGTCGAGCACGTACATCGACTGGTTGCGCATCGGACGGCCGTACGGGATGCTCGGCCGCTCCGGGTCGACCCGGTCCACCGGGTGCAGCACCGACCAGATGGACGCCTCCGTCGCCCCGCCCAGGCTGATCACCTGTGCCTTCGGGCTGATCTCACGGATCTGGCCGGGCATCGCGACGGGGATCCAGTCGCCGCTGAGCATGACCAGCCGCAGCGACTCCACGTCCGCCGCGGTGTTGCCCAGCGCGTGCGTCAGGAGCATCTCCATCAGCGCGGGCACCGAGTTCCACACGGTCACGCCGTGCTCCGCGACCGCCTGCGCCCAGCGGACCGGGTCCCGGTCCTCGTCGTCGCCCGGCATCACCAGCGTGGCACCGGCGGCGAAGGTGCCGAACAGGTCGTAGACGGACAGGTCGAAACCGAGCGCGGAGATGCCGAACACCCGGTCCTGCGGGCCTACCCGGAACCGCTCGTTGATGTCCGTGACCGTGTTCAGCGCACCCCGGTGGTCGATGAGGACGCCCTTGGGCTCCCCCGTCGAACCCGAGGTGTAGATCACGTACGCCAGGTCGTCCGCGGTGGCGGCGGAGAGCACCTCCGGCTCACCCCCGTGCGGCGCCGCCGGGTCGAAGACGATCCGCGCCACGTCCGAGGGGAGCTGCGCCGAAGCGGAACCCTCCGGCAGGACGACGGCCCCGACGGCCCCCGCGTGGCGCAGCGTCCGCTCCACCCGGGCGGCCGGCAGCCTGGCGTCGAGCGGCAGGTACGCGGCGCCCGCCCGCAGGATGCCGAGGCAGGCCGCGGCCTGCTCCCAGCCGCGGCCGAGCAGCACGCCCACGACGTCGTTCGGGCCCGCGCCCGCTGCCCGTACGGCCCGGGCCACCGCGGCGGAGGCCCGTTCCAGTTCGGCGTACGTGACGGTGCCGGTGGCGGACACGACGGCGGGCCGGTCCGGCCGGGCGGCGGCCTGGGCGAGGAAGGGTTCGTGGAGCAGACCGGAAGGCACCGGCCCGCCGGTGGCGTTGAGCGCCCGGTAGGCGTCCTGCTGCCGGGCCGGGAGCACGCTGTGGTGCTCGTCGTCCCAGCAGCCGTCCTCGTCGGCGAGGGCGCGCAGCAGGGCGGTGTACGCCGCGAACATGTCGTCCAGCATCCCCGCGGGGAACAGTGCCTCGACGGCGTCCCAGGTCAGCCGGAGCCGGCCCGCGTCCTCGGAGATCTGGTGGTCCAGCCACACCTGAGGCGTCTGGGTGATCGTGTGGACCACCTCGGCGCCCAGCTCGCGCAGGGCGGCGCCGCCGCCGTCCTCGGCCGCGCCCAGCTCGCTCGTGAAGACCACCGGCATCGCGGCCTCGGCCGCACCCCGGCGCTGCATCAGCTCGCGCGCCACCCGGACCCCGCTCACCAGGCGGTGCTCCAGGTCCTCCCACAGCCGCTTCTGGAGCCGGCGGGCACGCTCGCCGAAGGCGCCGCGGCAGCCGCCGTCCACCTCGAAGAGGCTCAGTGCGGTGAAGTCGCCGACCAGGGAGGGCAGGTCGGGGTGGTCGCCGATCCGGTTGAAGAGGGTGAGGTTGAGGGTGAAGCGGTCGTCGGCCGACCAGGTACCCAGGATCTGTGCGTAGGCGGTCAGGGCCACGGCGGACGGAGTGATCCGCTCCTTCGCCGCCCGGGCCTTGAGCCGGTCCCAGACGTCCGCGGGCAGGTACTCCTCACGCCGTCCGAAGCGGGTCTGCGCCAGCATCTCCGGCTGGGTGCGCAGCGGCAGCCGGGGCGCGGGCGGCAGGGTCTCCAGCCGCTCCTGCCAGTACGCCAGGTCGCGCTCGAAGTCCTCGCCCTGACGCCGCTGCTGGTCCGCCACCACGTAGTCCCGGAAGGTCAGCTCCAGCGGGCCCGGGGTCAGCTTCCCCTGGTAGACGGCGAGCAGCTCACCGAGGAGGATCCGCACGCTCCCGCCGTCGGCGATCAGCGTGTCGATGCTCAGGTGCAGCCGGACGCGGCCGGAACCCAGCCGGCTGGCCCGCAGGTCGAACAGCGGCCAGCGGTCCGAGGGGAGCACCTGGTGCGACATGGTGTCCCGCAGCCGCTCCAGCCGGTCCGCCCGGGCCGCGGAATCGAGCGCGCCCAGGTCCTCCCCGTCCACCACGTAGTCGGGTACGGACTCCAGCACCCGCTGGGTCCCGTCCGCATCCACCACCAGGCGCAGGGCGTCGTGGCGGCGCACCAGTGCGCGCCAGGCGTCCTGGAGCCGGTCCAGGTCCACGTCCGCGACGTCGAGTTCGACGTACAGGTGGCAGGAGACGTCCCCGCCGACCGCTCCGCTGCGGCCGATCCAGTAGGCGCGCTGGACGTCGGTGAGCGGGAAGGGCTCGTGCCGGGCGCCCGGGTCGGACCGCAGGACGACCGCGGACGGCTCCGCGCCGGGCGCGGCGGCGGCGCGCAGCTCCTCGACCGTACGGGCCAGGTCGGCGACGGTCGGCGAGGTGAAGAACACCCGCAGCGGCAGCTGTACCGCCAGGTCCTGCCGGATCCGCGCCAGGACCTGTGTGGCGAGCAGGGAATGACCGCCGAGCTCGAAGAAGTCGTCGTGCCGGCCGACCCGGTCGGCCTCCAGGGCGACCCGCCAGATCTCGGCGATCTCCCGCTCGGTGGCGCTCACCGGAGCGGTGTACGGCCGTCCGGCCAGGGCGGTGCCCGGTTCGGGCAGCGCCGCACGGTCCACCTTGCCGTTGCTGGTCAGCGGGAACGCGTCGAGCAGGACGAAACGGGACGGTACGAGGAACGCGGGCAGCTGCTCGGACAGGGCCGCACGCAGGGCGCCCGCTTCCGTGGCAGGACCGGCCGGGACCACGTAGGCCGTCAGCGCGGCCCGGTCGGTGCCCAGGCCGTGGGCCGTCACGACGGCCTGGCGCACGGCCGGCAGGGCCGCCAGCGCGGCCTCCACCTCGCCGGTCTCCACGCGGAAGCCGCGGATCTTCACCTGGTGGTCGGTGCGGGACAGGTACTCCAGCCGGCCGTCCCGCAGGGTGCGCACCACGTCGCCCGTACGGTAGAGGCGGGCCGAGGGATCCGCGGCGAAGGTGTCGGGGACGAACCGCTCGGCGGTCAGTCCCGGCCGGTCCAGATAGCCGGCGGCGACGCCCGCCCCACCGATGTGCAGCTCCCCGGGCACCCCGGCGGGAACCCGCCGCCGGTGGCCGTCGAGCACGTACACCGTGGTGTTGGCGAGCGGCCTGCCGATCGTCACCGGGGCGCCGCCGGGGGCGACGGAGTCGGTCGTCGACCAGACGGTCGTCTCGGTGGGTCCGTACATGTTGCGGATGTCGGCGTCGAGCCGCTCGTGCAGCCGCTGCGCCAGTTCGCGGTCCAGCGGCTCCCCGCCGAGGAGCAGCATCCGCAGGCCGCGCAGCGCGTCCGCGTCCGCGTCGTCCAGCAGGGTGCGCGCCAGTGACGGCGTGCACTGGAGGTGGGTGACGGCATGCCGGCGCATCAGGGCGGTGAGCGGTTCCGCGGCCGGGGCCGTGGCGGAGGACACCGCGCCACGGGCCGCCGAGGCGGCCCGTCGCAGGGAGTCCAGGCGGGGCAGGGACGCCAGCACGGCATCGGTGTCCACCCCGAAGTCGACCAGGCAGGCGAGCTCGTCCACGCCGATCGCGCTCAGGCGCTCCACCAGCGGGAGGCAGTCCTCGGCGGTGCCGATCAGCGAACCGTCACGCATGTAGCGGGCACAGGCGTGGTCGAGCAGAGCCTCCAGGTCCTCGGGCGTGAAGTCCGCCGACCGGATGTCCATGCCGAGGCCGCGGGCCATGTTCTCGATCAGGCCGAGGGAGGAGCGCAGGTACGCGCGGAAGGGCTCCCGGGCCCGGGCCCGCACGTCCTCGGCGTCGGTGCCGACGTAGCTGTGCAGCATCAGCGTCACGTGCGGCTCGCCGGCGTGGCCGGCGGCCCGCCAGGCCTCCCGGTAGGTGGTGATCCGCTCGGCGAGGTCCTCCACGCTCTGGCCCAGCAGATGGGTCAGCAGCCGGGCACCGATCTCACCCGCCCGCCGGCAGGTCTCGGGATTGCCCGAGGAGGTGAGCCAGAAGGGCAGTTCGGGCTGGACGGGACGGGGCAGCACGGCGATGTCCACCGACCGGCCGCCGGGGGCCTCGAAGGGCACCTGCTCACCGCGCCACAGCCTGCGCACCTCGTCGATGCCGCTGACCAGCAGTTCGTTGCGCCGGTCGTACGCGTCCTTGGCCAGGACGAAGTCGTCGACGTGCCAGCCGGACGCGAAGGACAGGCCGACGCGGCCGCCGGAGAGGTTGTCGACGACCGACCACTCCTCGGCGACACGGACCGGGTGGTGCAGCGGCAGGACGACACTGCCCGCCCGGAGCCCGATGCGCGACGTGGCCGCGGCCACGGCGGCGGCGAGCACGGACGGGGCCGGGAAGGGGCCGCCGAAGGCGTGGAAGTGCCGCTCGGGCATCCACACGCCGCTGAAGCCGTGGGCGTCGGCGAACGCCGCGCCCTCCATCAGCAGCCGGTACTGCTCGGGCCCGGGCCCCGACTCCGGCTGGGCGCTGGAGAAGTAGAACAGGCTGAACTCCGGTCCTGACTCGGCCGGTCCGCCGGAGAGGTCCGGGCCGGCGGCGGGGACCGCGGGAAGCGCGGACGCCGCCTCGGGGTCCGGGCTCAGCACGACGCGGTGGCCGCGGCTGAGCGTCCACAGGAGTTCCACCACGGAGATGTCGAAGGAGACGCTGGTGACCGCCAGCCAGCCCACGGGCTCCCCGGCCCCGACCACGTCGTCCATGGCGACCAGGAAGTTGTCCAGGTTCCGCCGGCGCACGACCACGCCCTTGGGCGTACCGGTGGAGCCCGAGGTGTAGATCACGTACGCGGGGGAGTCGGGGGACGCTGCGTGCGGTTCCGCTGCCGGGTCCACCGGCGCGGCGACCGCGTCGCTGCCGAGGTCCAGGTCGAGCAGCGTGGTCTCCGCCGGGGCGGCCGCGCGTGAGCCCGCATGGACGACGACCAGCACCGGCCGGGCGTCGTGCACCATGTGCGCGAGCCGCGCCGCCGGGTAGGAGGGGTCCATCGGGAGGTACGCGGCCCCGGCCCGCAGGACCGCGAGCATGGACACCACCAGATCGGTCCCGCGGCGCAGACAGAGGCCGACCAGGGTCCCCGGCCCGGCACCCGCCGCCCGCAGCCGGGCGGCCGTGTCCGCGATCCGGGCGTCGAGCTGCCCGTACGTCAGCTCCTCCGGCCCGCAGATCAGAGCCGGAGCGCCGGGGCGTTCCCGCACCTGGCGGGCGAAGCCGGGCAGGACACCGTCCTCGGCCGTGACGGCCGCGGCGGTGTCGTTGGGCAGGTCCAGCACCGCCGCTTCGGCCGGCGACAGCGCCAGCAGCTCGGACAGGGCACGGTCCGGCTCTGCGGTGGCGCTCCGCACGACGCGGGCGAGCGTCGCCGTCCACTCCCGGGCGGTCTCCGCGTCGAACAGGTCGCGGCTGAACTCGCAGACGCCGCGCGTGAGATCACCGTCACGCGCCAGCTCCAGGGTGAGGTCCCCCCGGCAGACGCCGTTGTCGAGGTCGACGACCTCCATGGCGACGCCGGGCAGGCCCAGCTCCCGCTCCGGCACGTTCCGGTAGCCGAACTGCACCTGGTAGAGCGGGGCGTAGCTGAGGTCCCGCTCCGGGCGCAGCTCCTGGACCAGCCGCTCGAAGGGCACCTGCTGGTGGGCGAGGGCGCTCAGGACGGACTCGCGCACCCGGCCGAGGAGCGCCGCGAACGAGGGGTCGCCGGACAGGTCGGAGCGGACCACCAGGCTGTTGACGAACATGCCGACCATGGACTCCGACTCGGCGGAGGTACGGCCCGCGGTCGGCACGCCGACCACCACGTCCTCCTGGCCCGAGTGGCGCATCAGCACGGCCTGCCAGGCGGCCAGCGTCACCATGAACGGGGTGGCGCGGGCGCTGCGGGCCAGCTCGTCGACCGCCGCCGTCGTCGCGGCGTCCAGGGTGAAGTGGATGCGCCCGCCCCGGTAGGAGGGCACGGCGGGGCGCGGCCGGTCGGTCGCCAGGGCCAGCAGGTGCGGCGCCCCCTCCAGCTGCTCCCTCCAGTACGCCAGCGGCGCGGCCAGCGCCTCGTCGGTCAGCTCCCGCCGCTGCCGCTCCGCCCAGTCGGCGTACTGGACGCCCAGCGGGGCGGGCCGGGACCCGTCCGACAGCGCCGCCGCGTAGTGGGCGCGCAGGTCGTCGATGAGGACCGACCGCGACCAGGCGTCACCCACCAGGTGGTGGTTGGTGATCACGAGCAGGGCGTGGTCGGGCGCCGAACGCAGCAGCAGCGCCCGGAACAGCGGGCCCGCCACCAGATCGAAGGGCTGGGCGGCCTCCGCCTCCGCGGCCGCCTGCTCGGCGGCCGGGTCGGCGGGCAGGTCCACGACCCGCAGGGCGAACCCGGCGGCCGCCGCGTCCTCCAGGACGCGCTGTACGGGACCCTCCTCGCCCGTGGCGACGACGGTCCGCAGCGCCTCGTGGCGGTCGACGAGGGCATCCAGCGCACCCTGCAGCGCCGGGACGTCGAGCGCCCCGCGCAGCCGCAGCGCCGCGTACTCGTTGAAGACCGCGAGCCCGGGATTCAACTGCTCCAGGAACCACAGGCGTTCCTGGCCGAAGGAGAGCGGGGCGGGGACCGAACGGTCACGCCGCTGCACCGGCGCCGGGGCCGCCGAGGCCGCGGCCGGGGCGGCGCCACGGCCGCGGATGCGCTCTTCGAACCGGGCGCGCTGCTCCGGCGTCAGTCTGGAGAGCCGGCTGTCGCGCCCCTCGGAAGTCCGTCCGGAATCCGGAACTGCTGCGTCAGGCATGGTTCTCCAGTTCAGTGATGATGCATTCCTCGATCTCCACGGCGAGATCCGCGATCCGTCCGCCCTCGAAGAAGACGCGGGCGGGGATCTGCACGTCGAACTCCGCCCGCAGCCGGGCGACCACCTGCGCGGCGAGCAGCGAATGGCCGCCCAGGTCGAGGAAGTCGTCGTACACGCCCACCTGTTCGAGGCCGAGCATCTGGCCGTAGATCACGGCCAGCCGCTCCTCGGTCTCCGTCCGGGGCGCGGTGTACGGGGTGGCCAGGTCGGGGCGGGGCGCCGCCGCGCCCGCCGGTACGGCGGCGGCGGGCCGGCCGGCGGCCGCCAGCTGTCCCGCGGGGCTGAGGCCGGTGCCCGCCCGCGCGACGACGGCCTGCCCGGGCCGGCCGTCGAGCAGCGCGGCGAAGGCAAGGGCTCCCTGCTCCGGGGTGAGCGCCCCCTCCAGCATGGTCTGCTGGAACTCCCGCAGGTCCGCGGGCACTTCGGCGGTGCTCGCCATGCCGACCCCGGACCACATGTCCCAGTTCACCGAGAGGGTGAACCGCCCGCCGCGGGCGTTCTCGGCCGCGGCGAAGGCGTCCAGGGAGGCGTTGGCCGCCGCGTAGTCGGCCTGCCCGTAGGTGGGCACCAGGGACGCCAGTGAGGAGCACAGCACGAGGAAGTCGGCCTCCTCGGGACGCAGCGCGTCCAGGAGAACGCGTACGCCCTGCGCCTTCGGCGCGAGGACGGCACGCATCTCGGCGTCGGTGCGCCGCTCGACGGAGCCGCCGCCGGGGACACCCGCCGCGTGCACGACACCGTCGATCCGGCCGAAGCGCTGCCGGACCCGGTCGAGCGCCCCGGCCAGCGAGGCGGCCTCGCTGACGTCGGCCCGCTCCGTGTGCACCTCGGCGCCCGCGGCGCGCAGCCGCGCCAGGGCGTCCGCCGTCCCGCCCGCGAGGTCCTCCTCGGCGCGGCGGCCGATCAGTACGATCCGCGCGGAGCAGGCCCGGGCCAGGTACCCGGCGAGGGTCACGCCGATCCCGCCCAGCCCGCCCGTGATCACGTACGTCCCCCGGTCGCGCAGCAGCCGCGGCCGGCCGGCGGGCACCTCCAGCGGAGCCTCGCGCAGCACGCGCACCAGGACCCGGCCCCCGCGGACCGCGGCCACCGGGGCCCCGGACGCCAGCAGCGTGCGGATCACCGCCGCCGCGCCGTCCGCGTCCAGGCCCGCCGCCGGGGCGTCGCCCGCCAGGTCGACCTGGGTGCACTTCAGGGTGCGGTACTCCTCGGGCAGCACCATCGCGGCGCCGCTCAGCAGCGCGGCACCCGGGTGGGCGCCCTCGCCGTCCGCCACCGCGAACGCACCTGCGGTCAGCACACCGAGGCGCACGTCGTTGAGGACGCTCTCCGCCATCGCCCGGGCCAGCCGGACCAGCCCGAAGTACGCCGTGTCGGCTCCTTCCGCGCCCTCCGCGCCGTCCTGCGGGCCGGCGCCGTAACCCCAGCCGTACAGCACGGCCGTGGGGGTGCGGACCAGGGCCCGCAGGTCGGTGAGGAGCCGGCTGTAGTGGCCGGGGTCGGCCGGATCGATCTCGTACACCCCGCGGCGCACGCGGCGGTACTCCGTACCGGGCAGCACACAGGTGACGATCTGGCCGCGGGCCGTGAGCAGGTCCACCACGGGCTGCACGCGCTGCTCGGCGTCGAGCATCACCAGCCAGGTGTAGCGCCGGCCGCCGAACGGGTCCTCGCCGTCGGCGGGACCCGCGTCCTGCCAGTCCACCCGGGCGTGGAACACCTCCGCCGGTGCGGACCCGGCGGCGGGCGCCGGTGCTCCTGCCGCCCAGGGGGCCGCGCCGGCCGGCTCGATCCAGTGCCTGGCCCGCTCGAAGGGGTAACCGGGAAGTACGGCCCGGGGCCCGCCGTCGCCCGGCTCGCCCCAGCCGACCCGTACGCCCTGAGCCCACAGGCTGCCCAGCGACAGCAGTGCTGCCGCGGCCTCGCTCGTCGCCGTCCGGCCCCGGGTGGGCATCATCGGCAGGGCCAGCCGCAGCGCGTCCTCGCGGTCGGCCGCGACCAGGTCGGTCAGCACGCTGCCCGGGCCGGTCTCCACCAGCACCAGCTGCTCGTCGAGGCCGGCCAGCCGGCGCAGACCGTCGTGGAAGCGGACCGGCGAGAGCATCTGCCGCACCCAGTAGGAGGGGTCGACGGCCTGCTCGGGGGTGATCCAGTCACCCGTCAGGTTGGACAGGAACGGAACCTGCGGGGCGTGCCGCGCGACCCCCGCGAGCTCCTCCCCGAAACGCTCGGCCGCCCCGGCGCACAGACGGCTGTGGAAGGCGCGCTCCACCGGCAGGGCCAGCGCCCGCACCCCGCGCCCGGCCAGCCCCTCGGCCGCCCGGGCCACCAGGTCGGCGGGGCCGGACAGCACGGCGGAGCGGGGGCCGTTGAGCGCCGCCACCTCGATGCCGTACTCGGCGGCCGCGGCCAGTGCCTGCTCCTCCTCCAGCGGCACCGCGAGCATCGCCCCCGGCCCGCTCTCCTCCATCAGCCGGCCGCGGGCCGCCACCAGGGCCAGCGCGTCCGGCAGTTCGAAGACCCCGGCGAGGCACGCCGCGGTGAATTCTCCGAGGCTGTGTCCCAGCAGCGCCGCCGGGCGCACCCCGCGGTCCTCCAGCAGCCGGGCGAGTGCGTAACCCACCGAGAACACGGCGGGCTGGGTCAGCGAGGTCCGGCGCAGCTCCTCGGCGGAGCCCTCGCGCAGCAGCGCGGGCAGATCGCGGCCGATGTGCGGTGCGAGCACCTTCCCGCACTCGTCGAGAACCGCGCGGAAGGCCGGCTCGGCCTCGTACAGGCCCATCGCCATGCCCGCGAACTGGGCACCCTGGCCCGGCAGCAGGAACGCGGCCGGCGCGGCTCCCAGGTCGGCCCGGCCGCGGACCGAGTCCCGGACGCCGCCGGCCCGCAGGGCAGCCGCGGCCTCGCCCGGCCCGTGGGCGACGACGACCCGGCGGTGTCCCAGTTCCCGGCGCCCGGAGCGCAGGGTGCGGGCCACGGCGGACAGGGGCCGACCGGGGTGCGCGTCCAGGTCGTCGGCCAGCCGGCCGGCGAGCGCGTCCAGGGCGGTCGCCGTACGGGCGGACAGCGGCAGGGCCACCGGGCCCCCGGACCCTGCCGGTGCGGCGGGGCGCACGGTGGGCGGGGCCTGTTCCAGGACCACGTGGGCATTGGTCCCGCCGATGCCGAACGCACTCACCGCGGCCCGTCGCGGGCCCTGCGGCACGGGCCACTCGCAGAGTTCGCCCGGAACGAAGAACGGGCCCTCGGCCAGGCCGAGTCCGGCGTTCGTCTCCTCGGCGTGCAGGCTGGCGGGGATCCGCCCCTCCCGCAGGGTCAGGATGGTCTTGATCAGGCCGGTCACCCCCGCGGCCACGTCCAGGTGGCCCACGTTGGACTTGACGGAACCCAGCGCGCAGCGAGCCCGCCCGCCGTCGGTGCCGTACGCGGCGGTCAGCGCGGCGACCTCGATCGGATCGCCGATCGGGGTACCCGTGCCGTGGGCCTCGACGTAGCCCACCGTCCGCGGATCGACCCCGGACATCGCCAGCGCCTCGCGGATCACCGCGGTCTGGCCCTCGACGCCGGGTGCCGTGTAACCGGCCTTGGCCGCACCGTCGTTGTTCACCGCGGAACCGAGGATGACCGCGTGGACGCGGTCACCGTCGGCGAGGGCGTCGGCCAGCCGCTTCAGGACGACCACGCCCGCGCCGTTGCCGAACACCGTGCCGTTCGCACCGGCGCCGAAGGGCCGGCAGTGCCCGTCGGCCGACTCGATGCCGCCGTCGGCCGGCAGGTAGCCCGCCTCGTGCGGCACGGTGACCGTGACGCCGCCGGCCAGGGCCAGGTCGGACTCCTCGCTCAGCAGGCTCTGGACCGCCATGTGCACCGCGACCAGGGAGGTCGAGCAGGCGGTCTGCACGGTCACCGCCGGGCCGCGCAGGTTGAGCTTGTACGCGACCCGGGTGGCGAGCTGGTCCACCTGGTTGCCCTGGAAGAGCAGCGGCAGCCCGTAGGCCGCCTGGAGATCGGTGCGCGGCAGCAGGTTGTGGATGAGGTAGCTGCTGAGCAGCGACCCCGCGTACACGGACACCGGGCCGGTGGCACGGTCGGGGTCGCACCCGGCGTCCTCCAGCGCGGACCAGGCGCACTCCAGGAAGATGCGCTGCTGCGGGTCGATGAGCGCCGCCTCGGCCGCGCTGTAGCCGAACAGCTGGGCGTCGAAGCCCGCGACGTCCCCCAGCACCCCCTTGGCGGGTACGTAGCCGGGCGCCGACAGCAGGGCCTGGGGGACCCCGGAAGCACGGAGCGCCTCCGGGGAGAAACGGGTGATCGCCTCGGTCCCGGAAGCCAGCAGCTCCCACAGGTCCGCTACCGAGTCCGCGCCGGGGAAGCGCCCGGCCATGCCGACGACGGCGATCCGGCCGGCGGTGTCGTCCCAGTCGGTCGGGATCTGCTCTTCGTGCAAGGTGTACTCCGTCGAGATGTGGTGGAAGTCGGTGCGGCGCTGGGCTCAGACGGCCATCAGGTACTGCTGGAAGCGCGGCATGAGGATGGTCAGCGCCTTGATCTCCACCTCGGTGAGTTCCGGGTGCCAGACGTCCCACAGCAGCACCGAACGCTGCCGGGTACCGCGGTTCCACGCCTCGTGGATGAAGCTGTCGTCGAAGAGGATGACTTCGCCCTCCTGCCAGGTCCGCTCGTCGTCGGCGACCTTGATCGAGCAGTCCGGCGGCACGACGAGCGGCAGGTGCGCGGTGAGCAGCAGGTTCACTCCGCCCGTGTGGGGGGTGATGTGCACACCCGGGTTGAGGACCGTGAACATGCCGTCGCGGGGCCCGTGCGGGGTCTGCTCCAGGCTCGCCACCGTCACCGGGCACTGGGCGCGGGCCTCGGCCCGCCACTCGCCGTTGCGGTAGAGCTGGTAGGTGTCCCAGCCCTGCCAGCCCAGCTCCTTCGTGTACAGGTCCTCGTACGGGGCGAAGCGCGCCTGCTCCTCGCGCAGTGCGTGGAACTCCGCCAGGATCTGCGGGTACGCGTCCTGCATCGTGCGGACCCAGCCGGCCCCGCTCGTGTCGTGCCAGGGCAGTGCGCTGATCCCCGGGAAGAAGAGCCGGGTCGGTTCCTGCTCGTCGTGCAGGTACTCGGGGGTGCTGCGGCCCGTGAGGATCGCCAGGCACTCCTCCACCCGCTCCAGACCGGAGGAGCCGAGGAGGCCCTCGAGCTCCTGCATCACCAGGTCGGTGTCCATCCCGCTCATGCCGTTCCCCTCATCGCGTTTCATGTCCGAGATCTGAAATTCCGTGTGCTGCTCGCGGCCGGCCGGTCCTGGCCGGCCAGGACCGCATCAGCCCGAGTCGCGGGCGGCCCGCCGGGCCCGGGCCTGTCCGGTCAGCGCCCCGCGCCGCTTGCTGCCGCGCTGCTGCGCCGCGGCGGCGGCCCCCGCCGCGTCCGGATGCGCCGCGGGCCCGAGGGCGGCGGCGAACTCGGCGATGGTGGGCCGTGCGAAGACGTCCACCAGCCGTACGGGCCGCTCCAGCCGACGGGTCAGTTCGATCTGCAGCTTCGCCGCGAGCAGGGAATCGCCGCCCGCCTCGAAGAAGCTGGTGTGCCGGCCGATCCGGTCGGTGCCCAGCAGCTCCCGCCAGGCGTCGGCGACCGTCTGTTCCAGTCCGGAGCGGGGTGCGGCCCCCGCCTCCCGGTCAGGCCCCTGCGTCTCGGGCAGCGGCAGCCGCGCCCGGTCCCGCTTGTTGGTGCGGGTACGGGGCAGCGCGTCGAGGAGCAGCACGTGCTCCGGCACCGCAGCCGCCGGCAGCCGCTGCGCGAGGTGGGTGCGCAGCTCCGCCGCGCTCACCCCGTCGGTGGTCACCGCGTAGGCCGTCAGCCGCTGCGTCCCGCCGGTCCGGTGGACGGCCGCGGCCGCCTCCCGCACCTGCGGGTGCGACTCCAGGACGGCCTCGACCTCCTCCAGTTCGACCCGGTTGCCGCGGATCTTGACCTGGCTGCCGAGGCGTCCCGCGAAGGCCAGTCCGCCCTCCGGCAGCAGCCGCCCCAGATCGCCCGTGCGGTACAGGGTGGCGCCCGGCTCGCGGGGATCGGGCACGTACGCGGCGCGGGACTCCTCCGGCCTGCGGTGGTAGCCGCCCGCCAGGAACTCGCTGCGCAGGTGGATCTCCCCGGTCACGCCGACCGGGCAGACCCTGCCACGGGAGTCGAGGACCACCGCGGACCGGCCCGGGATCGGCTCGCCGACCGGCACCGAGGCCGGGAACTCCTCCCCGGGGAGCAGCTCCCGGTGCGTGGCCAGCACGCACTCGGTGGGCCCGTACAGGTTGTGGATCCGCGGTCGCACCGGCCGGTGCGCCCAGTCGTGGGCCAGCGCCACCGGCAGCACCTCACCGGCCAGCAGCAGGTGCTCCAGGTCCGGCAGCTGCGCACCGGTGGAGTCCAGGACCTCGGCGACCAGCTGGAAGAAGGCGGGGACCAGCTGGATCTGGGTGATCCGTTCCTCGCGCAGCCACCCGGCCATGGCCACCGGGTCGCGGCGCACGTCGTCCGGCGGCACGCAGAGGGTGGCCCCCGAACACAGTGCGGCGAACACCTCCGTGTAGGCGGCGTCGTAGGTGAAGGGCGCCCACTGGGCGATCCGGCTCCGCGGGGTGACGCCGAAGCGGGTGCGCTGCCAGTCGGCGAACTGGGCCAGCGTCGCCTGCGGCAGGGCGATGCCCTTGGGCCGGCCCGTCGACCCGGAGGTGTAGACGAGGCAGAGCGGATCGTCCGGGCCCGCGCCGAGCGGGGTGCCCGCGGCGGGAACCGCGTCCTCCGCGGCGTCGGCGTCGGCGTCGGCCTCGTCCTCGCCGGTGGGCGGGGCCGGGTCGAGGAACTCCAGGGGGTAGCCCCCGAACCGCCCCGCCGCCCGGTCCAGCAACCCGGGACGGCCTGCGGCCACGGCCTCGGCCGCCAGGACGCACACCGGCTCCGCATCGGCCAGCACCGTGGCCAGCCGCAGGTCCGGATCGGACGGGTCGAGGACGGCGAAGGCCGCACCCGTCTTCGCGACACCCAGCGCGGCGGCGCTCTGGACGAGGCCCGTGGGCACCAGGACCGAGACGAACCGTCCCGGACCCGCGCCCAGGGACCGCAGCCTCGCCGCGATCCGGTCGCTCCACCGGTCGAGCTGCCCGTAGCCGATCTCCTGTGCCCCGTGCCGGACCGCCACGGCCTCGGGGGCCGCGGCGGCCTGACGGCGGAACAGCTCGTGTACGGGCACGGCGTGGTCGTCCCTGCCCGGGCCGTCCCCCTCCGGCACCGCCACGGCGTCCGACAGGTCGAGGTCGTCCAGCGGCAGCCCGGGCTCCTCGAGCGCGGCCCGCAGCATCCGGTCGAAGTGACCGGCGAACCGCCCGGCCTGGCCCCGGCTGAACCGGGCGCTCGCGTACTCCAGCTCCCCCTCCAGCGCCCGCGGACCGTCGGTCAGCGAGAGCGTCAGGTCGTACTTGGCGGTCCCGGTCCCGGTCGGTACGAGGGCGCCGAGCGCTCCACCGGGGCCGGGGGCGGCCTCCGGGGTGTTCTGGAAGACGAGCATGGCCTGGGCCAGCGGCGGCCTGGCAGGGTCCCGCGCCAGCTTCAGCGCGGAGACCAGCCGGTCGAACGGGACGAGCGGGCGGTCCAGGTCCGCCGCCAGCGAACGGCCCGTACGCGCCACCAGTTCGGTGAAGGAGGGCGACCCGGAGAGATCGACGCGCACCGGCAGGGTGTTGGTGAAGCAGCCCACCAGCTCGTCGAGTCCGGCGCGGCCCCGGCCCGCCACCGGCACGCCCACGACCACGTCGTCCGTGTCGGCGTACCGGCCCAGGAGGGCGGCGAAGGCGGCCAGCAGCACGGTGAACGGCGTCGTGCGCGCTCCGGCCGCGACCTCCCGCAGCCGTTCGGCGAGCTCCTGCGGCACCCGGACCGGCAGTGCCGCCCCCTCGGTGGTGCGCACGGCGGGCCGGCCGAGGTCGGCGGGCAGCTCCAGCACACCGGAGTGTCCGGCCAGCCGGCCGGTCCAGTAGTCCAGCTGCTCGGCGCGGACGGCCGCGGCCGTGTCCCCGGCCTGCTCGGCCGCGAACCGGCGGAAGCCGGAGGGCAGCGGCGCGGGCGCGGGAGTGCCGTGGACCCGGGCGGAGTAGAAGGCGGCCAGGTCGCGGACCGCGAGACCGATCGACCAGCCGTCCACGGCGATGTGGTGCGCGGTGACCAGCAGCGTCGCTCCCGGACCGTCACCTTCGCCGTCCGCATCCGCACCCGTGCGCACCAGCGTGGCGCGGAGCAGCGGACCGGCGGAGAGGTCGAACGGGCGTCGTGCCTCCGCCTCGGCGAGCCGGGCCAGCTCCCCGGCCCGGCCGGCCGGCCCGCGGTCGCCGGCGGCCCTCAGGTCCACCACCTCCAGCGGCACGGCAGCGGAGGGCGCGTAGACCATCACCGCGGTGTCGTCGCGCAGTTCGCAGCGGGCGGCCAGCACCTCGTGCCGGGCCACCAGGTCGGCGAGCGCACCGGCCAGCGCCTCCTCGTCGGGGGCGTCCGGCAGGGCGAGCCGCGCCGCCAGGTTGTAGGCGGCGCCGCCCTCGTCCAGCCGGTGCAGCAGCCACAGCTGCCGCTGCTGGTCGGTGAGCGGCACGACCGGCCCGACGGGGGCGGACGGTGCCTGCGCCTCGGGCCCGGACCCCACGGCCGGCCGCGTCCCGGCGCACCGCACCGCGAGCTCCCGCAGCACCGGCGCCGCGTAGAACTCGGCGAGTGCGGGCGCGCTGCCGAATTCCGCGGCGAGCCGGGCCAGCAGCCTGGTCGCGGAGAGGGAGTTGCCGCCCGAGGACAGGAAGTCGTCGTCGAGTCCCACGGAGTCCACGGGGACGCCGAGCACCTCGGCCCACACCGCGGCGACGCGCCGCTCGACATCGGTGGCGGGCGCCGGCCGGTCGGCCGGGGACGCCGACACCTCGCGGGCGGCCCGCGTCAGCGCGGGCC
The DNA here is from genome assembly GCF_042716875.1 of Streptomyces sp. NPDC058646. Taxonomy (NCBI): domain Bacteria; kingdom Bacillati; phylum Actinomycetota; class Actinomycetes; order Kitasatosporales; family Streptomycetaceae; genus Streptomyces; species Streptomyces sp. NPDC058646. Next base: position 125,639 of record NZ_JBHXRK010000015.1, read on the forward strand.
GGTCCGCCTTGCCGCTGGTGTTCAGCGGCAGAGAGGGCAGCCAGACGAAGACCGCGGGGATCGCGGCGGCCGGCAGCCTGCCCGCGAGGTGGCGCCGCAGCTCCGCCGCGTCCGCCTCCTGCCCCGTGGCGGTGAGGAAGGCGACCATCCGGGGAGCCGGCCGGTGCGCGCGGTCCAGGACGACGACCGCCTGTGCCACGGCCGGATGCGCGCCCAGGAAGTGTTCCGTCTCCCCGAGCTCGATCCGGTGCCCGAGGATCTTGACCTGCTGGTCGGCCCTGCCGGTGACGCAGATCCGCCCGTCGGGCAGGTGCCGCGCCAGGTCGCCCGTGCGGTACACGGTGGCGCCCCGCGGGTCCACCGGGTCGGGCACGAAGGCCGCCGCGGTCAGGTCCGGCCGCTGCCAGTACCCGCAGCTCACCCCGGCGCCGCCGATGACGAGTTCGCCCGTGGCGCCGCGCGGGACCGGACGGCCCTGCCCGTCCAGCACGTAGCAGACCGTACGCGCCACCGGGTGCCCGACGGTGACCTGTTCCCCGGGCAGGACCCTGCCGACGGTGGACCAGATGGTCGTCTCGGTGGGCCCGTAGAGGTTCCACACCTCGTCGGTCAGTTCCAGCAGCCGCTCCGCGAGGTCCTGGGTCAGGGCCTCGCCGCCGCTGAGTGCGCGCAGCCCCGCGAGGCCGGTCCAGCCGCCGCCGGCCAGCGCGGCCCACAGGGAGGGCGTCGCCTGCATCAGGGTGGCGCCGCTCCCGCTCAGCAGCGTCCCGAGCGCACCGGGGTCGCGGACGGTCTCCCGGGGGGCGACGACGACCTGGGCTCCCACGGTCAGCGGCGCGAACAGTTCGAGCACGGAGATGTCGAAGGACAGCGAGGTCACGGCGACCAGCACGTCCTCGGCCCCGATGCCGGGCTCCCGGGTCACGCTGTGCAGGAGGTTGGCGACGGCGCCGTGCGGCACGGCCACGCCCTTGGGCACGCCCGTGGAACCGGACGTGTAGATGAGGTACGCCATCGCGCCGGGCGAGAGCGCGGGCAGCGGAGCGTCGGAGGGACCGCCCGCGAGCAGCTCGCCCGGGGAGACGGTCCGGATCCCGCCCTGACCCCCGTCGGTGCCGTCGGTCACGAGCAGGACGGCACCGCTGTCCCGCAGCACGTGCTCCGCACGCTCGGCCGGCATGCCCTCGTCGATGGGGACGAAGGCCGCGCCCGCCCGCCAGATCCCCAGCAGCAGCGGCACGAGGTGGGCGCTGCGGCGCACCCGCACCGCGATCCGCTCGCCCGCGACGGAGCCCAGGGCCGCGGCCACGCGGGACGCGCAGGCGTCGACCTCCGCATAGCTGAGCACCGTGGAGCCGTACCGGACGGCGGGGGCGTCACCGTGGGCCGCGGCACTCCGCCGGACGGCCTCCTCGGCGGTGTCCCAGGGGGCGGCCGTGCCGTCGGCGGCGTTGAAGCCGGCCAGTACGCGCTGCTCCTGCTCCCGCGTCATGACCGGCAGTTCGGCGACCGGCCGGTCGGGGTCGTCGGCCGCGGCCCGCACCAGACACAGCAGGGCATCGGCGAACTCCCGCGCCGTCCTGGCGTCGAACAGGCCGGTGCGGTACTCGAAGTCGAGCTCCAGCGCGCCGCAGGGCCGCGGCCGCAGGAACAGGGAGAGGTCGTACTTGGCCGTACCGCTGTGCGAGACGGCGGGCTCCGTCCGCAGCCCCGGGAGCGCCAGCGCCGTCGTCGGCCCGCTGTGGAAGGCGTACATGACCTGGAAGAGCGGTGTGCGCCCGGGGCCGGCCGGGCGGCCGAGGTCGGTGACGACGGTGTCGAAGGGGGTGTCCCGGTGGGCCAGGTCCGCCTTGAGGGCCAGCCGGGTGCGCCGCAGGGCCGCACGGAAGGTGGGCCCTCCGGTGAGGTCGGCGCGGTGGGCCATCACGTTGAGCAGGGGGCCGATGACCGAGGACAGCCGGGGCAGGTTGCGGGTGGCCACCGGCATGCCCACCACCAGGTCGTCCTGGCCGCTGTAGCGCTGGAGCACCGCGCAGAACGCGGTCAGCAGGACGGTCGGCAGGGTCGCCGTCTCGCTGCGGCCCAGCGCCGAGAGCCGGGCGGCGAGCTCGGCCGGCAGCGACACCCGGTGGACCGCCCCGGACAGGTCCGTGCGGTCGGGGTGGGGACGGTCGGACGGCAGGGCGAGGACGGGCAGTTCGCCGCCCAGGCGCTCGCGCCAGTGGTCCAGGCCGCCACCGGTGGCGTCGGCGGCCCGCTGCCAGGCGGCGTAGTCACCGAAGTCGACGTGCGCGGCGGGCTCCCCGGTGCCGCCGTCGCCACCGTCCGCGCCGGGGCCGTCGCCGTCGCCCGCACCCGTACCGGTCGCGGCCGCGTACCGGTCGGCGAGTGCCTCCAGGAACACGCCGAACGCCCAGGCGTCCACCACGATGTGGTGCGCCACGAACAGGAGCAGGTGCTGCTCCGGGCCGAGCCGGAAGAGGTGGGTGCGCAGCAGCGGCGGACGGGACAGGTCGAAGGGCACAGCGGCGGCCGCGGCCACCCGCTCGGCCAGCCGTTCCTCCCGGTCCGCACCGGGCACCGCGCCGAGGTCCTCCAGGACCACGGTCGAGCCGACCCGGTCCGCGAAGTGCTGCCACGGCTCACCGGAGGCGTCGGCCGTCACGCAGGCCCGCATCACCTCGTGCCTGACCGCCAGTTCGGCGAGGGCACGCTCCAGCGCGGCGACGTCCAGCGGCCCCTCGACGCGGAACGCGGCGGTCTCGTTGTGCAGCGCCGTGCCCGGACGCACCTGCTCGGCGCGCCAGATCGCGGCCTGGGCGTGGCTGAGGGGGGCGCGCCCGCGCGCGGTCCGGCGGCCGAACGGCTGGGCTCGGCTCATGCCGACGCCTCCTTCGTGAGCGGTGCGGGCCGGCCGGCGCGGGCTTCCTCGACGGCGACCGCCAGTCCGGCGACGGTGGGGTCGAGGAGGAACGAGCGGAGCGCGACCTCGGCGGAGAACCGGGTGCGCAGCGCGTCGAGCAGCCGAGCCATCGCCAGGGAGGTACCGCCGAGCAGGGTGAAGTCGTCCAGGCGGCCGACGGAGGGCAGGTGCAGCAGCTCCGACCAGAGGGCGGCGATCTCCTGCTCCAGCGGGGTGCGCGGCAGGTCCTCGCCGGCCGCGGCGCGGACCGCGGCCAGCGGCGGCAGGGCCCGCCGGTCCACCTTGCCGCTCAGGGTGCGCGGGATCGCGGAGAGCCGTACGAGGACCGACGGCAGCTGCGCTGCGGGCAGGCGCAGTGCGGCGTGGCCGCGCAGCTCCTCGTCGCCGGCCGAGGCGTCCGCGACCACGTACGCCCCGAGGACCGTGTCGCCGTCGTGGTCGGCCGTCACGGCGCACGCGTCGTGGACCGCCGGGTGGTCGCGCAGGGCCTCCTCGACGGCTCCGAGTTCCACGCGTACGCCGGCGATCTTGACCTGCTGGTCGCGCCGGCCGAGCAGTACGAGCGTGCCGTCCGCGTCGATCCGGCCGAGGTCGCCGGTGCGGTACCGGTTCGGGGGCCGGAACCCGCCCCTGTCGGTGCCGAGGTAGCCGGGCAGCGCGAAGGGGACCTCGATCTCGACCTCGCCGATGGCGTCCGTCGCGGGAGCGCCGGCGACCAGCACCCGTACGGTCACACCGGGCATGGCCCGGCCGGCCGGGACGGGGTCCGCCGAGGTGTCGGAGGCGTCGAGCCGCCGGAAGACCTTGGTCATGGTGGTCTCGGACGGACCGTAGAGGTTGACGAGTTCCTTCGAGTCCCCGAACAGCTCGCGCCACCAGACGACGTCGGAGGCCCGTACGGGTTCACCCGCGAGCAGCGCCACGCGCAGGTCCGGCAGCGATCCGGCATGCGCACCGGCGGTGCGCAGCGTACGGAAGACCGTGGGGACGCAGTGCAGCACCTCCACCCGCTGCTCGGCCAGCCAGCGTACGAGTGCGTCGCCGACCGGAACTCCGGGAGAGGGGGCAACGCACACCGTGCCGCCCGCGCACAGGGGGACGAGCAGGTCGCGCAGGAAGGCGTCGAAGCCGGGGGAGGTGAGCAGGGAGACCCGGGTGCCCTCACCGACGCGGAACTCGGCGCTCTCCCAGTCCACGAAGTGCGCGACCGCCGCCAGGCTGCCCCGGATGCCCTTGGGGCGGCCGGTGGTGCCGGACGTGAAGTAGACGTATCCGGCGTCCGTACGGGCCGCGGGCTCCAGGTGCTGTCCGGACCAGGTCCCCGGGGCGCACTCGTCCGCCCGCAGCAGGACGACCCCCGCCACACCGGCGGCGGCCAGCGCGTCGGCGCCCGCCCGGTCCGCGACGACGCAGGCGGGACGCAGGTCCTCCAGGACGGCGGCCCAGCGGGCGGCCGGCTGCCGTACGTCCACGGGGGCGACGGTGCGCCCGGCGGCGACGCAGGCCAGAAGCGCCACGGCGGCCCGGACCGGGTCGGCGCAGACCACGAGGACGGCTCCGCCGGCTTCTGCGTCCCGGCCGGCTCCACCGGACTCCGCGGACGTCAGCAGCCGGTGCAGTCCGGCCACCTGGTCGGCGAGTTCCCGGTGGCTCCACGTCCGGTCCGGTGCGGACACCGCGCAGGCGTCACCCCGGCGCGTGACGTGGTCGTTCCACCGGGCGAGGAGGGTTTCGTGGCTCACAGCACTCCGTTCCTGATCCGCTCGGCGGCGATCGTCAAGGGGTCGATGGAGGGAAACTCGTCCGCCAGGCCCGAGGCGGCGATCTCCCGTGTCACCAGATGCAGTTCGGTGCACGCCGCCACGAACGCGCGGACGTCGTAGCGCGGGAGGGTCTCGCGCAGGAAGTCGACGCCTCGCGCCGGGTCGCCGCCGCGCTTGATCCGGTAGACCAGTTCGTGCAGGGTCCGCTGGTCGTCGGCGGCCAGCGGCACCAGCCGTTCCCGGACCACCGGGTGGCGCGGGTGCCCGGTGAAGATGCCCGCCCGCGCGGTGCCGCTGGTGCTCAGCAGCAGATGGGGACGGGAGGTGCGTTCGAGCTCGTCGAAGACGATGTCGACCAGGGAGACGCACCGTCCGGCGAGGTCGGCCGGCAGGGCGTCCATCACGTGGTGCGCGGTGAGGCAGGCGATGACGATGCGGTGCGCTCCGGCGGCGGCCAGGCCCCGGACCGAGCGCTCCACGGCCTCGCGCAGCCGGCCGACCCCGTTGCCGCCGATGGCGTCGGTCCGGTCGACCACGGCCGGGTCGGACCAGAGCAGGACGCGCGGGGCGTCCTGCTCCACGGCCCAGGTCCCCTGCTCGTAGACGGTCCGCAGGAGTTCGGTGGAGGCCAGCGGGCCCATGCCGCCCACCACGCCGACCAGCTGCTGCGAGACGGCACTCATCCCAGACACGGCAGACCGAACTCCTCGACGAACAGGGCGAACGTGGCGATGACCATCAGGTAGTCCGTGTCGAGGTGCGCGTGCACCTGGTGGCGGCCCTCCCGCTGGCGGCGGGCGAGCTCGCTCACCGTGGCCGGGTTGAAGTACCCCTGGCGGCGGACCGTCGACGGGGCGATCAGCTCCTCGAACCAGTCCGCTCCGGAGGCGAGGAGGTGGGAGCTGGTCTGGGCCCGGAACCCGTACTTGGGCCGGGCGAGGATCTCGCCGGGCACCAGGGGAACCGCGGCCCGCCGCAGCACCGCCTTCTCCTGGGCGCCGTGCAGCATCAGCTCCGGCGGCACCGTGGTCGCGAAGTCCACGACGTCGCGGGCGAGGAAGGGGAAGCGCAGCTCGACGCTGTGCGCGAGCGCCATCCGGTCGCCGTGGTCCCCGAGCAGGTGGTCGGCGAGGCGGAGGTGGAAGTCGAGGTAGGACCGCTGGTGCAGGGGGTGTCTGCCGATGAGCCGTTCGGGGTCGACCAGGCGCTGACCGGTGACCGAGAAGCTTTCCAGGCCATCCGCAAGGTCGTCCGAATACAGCTCGCGGCGGAACTCCTGGGCTGCTACATGGTCGTTTTCGTAGAAGAGCCCGGTACCCCACATCCGCAGGGCGGCCTCGCGTTCGAGATGGGCCTCCAGGCCCTGCGCCCGGCTGCCGGAAAGGCCCGCGGCGTCGAACCGGTATCCGGGGTATCCGCCGAATAGCTCGTCGGCGCCCTCACCGCTCAGCACGGCACCGGTGCCCGATATCCGGACGGCTCGGGACAGCAAAAGAGAACAGACGTTGTACGACTCGCGCACCGGACACTCGGCGTGGCGGACCATCGTCGTGAGCCAGGAGGCGAGTTCGCTCTCGCGAACGGGCACCTCGTGGTGTTCGGTGTCCAGCTTCCCGGCGACGAGCCGCTGCGCGGAGCTCTCGTCGAAGTCCCGCTCGGGGAAGACCGCCGAGAAGCTCGGCCAGGAGTGGCCCGGGCGCGCGCGTGCCATCAGGGCGCCGATCATGCTGGAGTCCAGGCCGCCGCTGAGGTACATGCCGACGGGCACGTCCGCCTGGAGCCGGCCGGCCACCGCGTCACCGAGGAGGACGGCGGCGCGCGCGGCGTGCCGGTCCAGTTCGGATTCGGCCGCACGGCCCTCCAGGGGCGGGCCCGCGTCGGCCTGGAGCGGGTAGTCCAGGTCCCAGTACCGCTCGGTCCGCACCCCGGAGCGGTCGGCGATCAGCCGCTCTCCGGGGCGCAGGGCGTGCACTCCCTCGAACATGGTGCGGGGGCTGACCAGGCCCGGCAGCGAGAGGACCTGGTCGAGTCCGCGCAGGTCCACCCGGCGCGACACGGCGGGGTGGCGCAGGATCGCCTTCACCTCGGAGCCGAAGACCAACTGGTCGCCGACGACGGTGTAGAAGAGCGGCACGACGCCCGCGTGGTCGCGGGCCAGCAGCAGCCGGTCGGCCACCGAGTCGTAGAGGGCGAAGCCGAACTGCCCGTCGAGGTGGGCCGTCAGATCGAGGCCGTACTCCCGGTAGAGCGGGATCAGCACCTCGGTGTCGCTCGCGGAGCGGAAGCGGTGGCCCCGGGCGGCCAGCGAGTCCCGCAGGCCGCGGTGGTTGAAGATCTCACCGTTGCAGACCGCGACGATCTCCCCGTCCGGGGAGGCGTGGGGCTGGTTTCCGTTGGCCAGGTCGTTGAAAGCAAGTCTGCGGAATCCCAGGGAAACGCTGCGCAGAGAAATCGATCCGGCATCGTCAGGGCCACGGTGAATCAGCTCCGCAGCCATGTCGCGGGAAATCGATTCATGCTCGGAGGCTGATCGGTCAACCGAAAATATTCCAGCTATGCCACACACGTAGAAAGCACCCCAGCAGGCCATGCAAATAGATGTGAAGAGACCTCTGGCAAAGTCAGAGATGAATCCGCGAGGGAGGTCGCTCCCCGTTCCCCGTAAACAATCCAGAGCCCTTTGGTCGCTCGAGGTGGATTGCAGGACCATCAGTCCATGTGATGGCTGGATCTGACCGTACGTGGGTCGAGAGGGCAGGTCAACCCCCTTGTCTGGCGAGCGGTTGGCCGTCGTCGGGCGCGGACGGGCCGCCCCGGGGGTGCCCCGGACCGGGCTGCGCGATTCCTGGAGAACCCGTACCGGAAAGGGTGGCAGCTCCGAATGCGCGGTGTGACGCGGTACGGGGTTGACGCATTAGGTGGGGGTAGGGAATGGTGCTTACGACGGCCACGGGGGAAGGACCGGCCGGGACGGCTTCGGTGTATTTCGGCAGTGTTGCTCGGGTTCGCCAGGGGGATCGGCGCACGAGGCCACGAAGCGGTTGAAAATTCGACTTCCGCAGCTGGGCGAACAAGGATAATCCATGTCCAAAACGGACATGGCGACCATGGGCAGCGTTTTGCTGCAACACGAGGGCATTCAGGCGCTTCCGCCGGACAGGGACTCCGCGAAGGCGGGCCGCACGGGCCCGCTCCGCCGTCGTCCCCGCGGGGCGCCGGGACTAGGGCGGTATGCAGGCATGATCGGTAACCTCGTCGGCGTCGGACAGGACAACTCCCGCTGGGTGCCCTGGAACCGGCCGGCCGACGGCGCGACGCAGACCGGGCGCATCCGCGTCTACTGCCTGCCGCACGCGGGCGGGGCGGCCAGCGCCTACCTTCCCTGGGCCAGATCGACCGACCAGCCCGACCTCGACTGGGTGCCCGTGGAGATCCCGGGCCGCGGCAGCAGACTCCGCGAGGCGCCGCTCACCACCATGGACGAACTCGCCGACGCCCTCATCGGGGCACTGTTCGCCGGGCCCCCGGCCGAACCCTTCGTCCTGCTGGGCCACAGCATGGGCGCTTACGTCGCCCACGAGGTCGCCCGCCGGCTCGAAGCGGCCGGGGCACCCGCTCCGCTGTGCCTCGTGGTCTCCGGGGCCCGGGCGCCGGGCTCGCCCGTCGAACGGACGCTGCACACGCTGCCCGACACCGAGCTGATCGAGGCCCTCGTCGAGCTCGGCGGAACCCCGGAGGAGGTCCTGCGGCACGAGGAGCTCGTCCACCTCATGCTTCCGGTGATCCGCGCCGACCTGACCCTGCTCGCCCGCCACCACGAGGACACCGCCGCCCGGGCCGCCACGGCTCCCCGCGTGTCCTGCCCCGTCCTCGCGCTCGGAGGCACCGAGGACAAGCTGGCCGCACCGCAGTGGATCGCAGGCTGGCAGGCCGTCACCACCGGCCGCTTCCACCAACGGATCTTCGGCGGGGACCACTTCTTCCTGCACGGGCACCGGGCCGCGGTCGCCGAGGAGACAGCCGCGTACGTCCGTACCCAGGTCGCCGGCTGACGCACCGTCCGACCGGACGCCCTCCCCGTTCCGCCCCGCGGACGCCCCGCACACGTACCGCACCCGGAGAAGCAGTTGCCCCACCGAACGCTCCACGCCTGGTTCGAGCACACCGCCGCGGCGGCCCCCGACCGCCCGGCCCTCGACCTGCCGACCGAGGGGCCGGTCAGCTACCGGGACCTCCAGCGGGCGTCCCGGCAGGCCGCCGACCGGATCCTGCACGCCTGCGGCACGCGCCCGGCCCGCGTGGCCCTGCTCGCCGAACGCAGCCTCCCCGCCTACGCCGGCTACCTGGCCGTCCTGCGGCTGGGCGCCGCCGTGATCCCGCTCAACCCGGCGAACCCGCCCGCGCGCAACGTGGAGATCTGTGCCCTCGCGGGGGCCGCCGCCGTCCTCGTGGACGGCGCGGACACGTCCGCGGCCACCGCCTTCGCTGCCGCGATGCAAGCAGCACACCCGGCCGCGCCGCACCTCGCGACCGTGGACCTGGCGGCGGCCTCCGCACTCCCCGCGCCGCGGAGCGCAACGGCCCCTGACCTCCACCGTGCGGACGCCGACGACATCGCCTACGTGATGTTCACCTCGGGATCGACGGGACGGCCCAAAGGGGTCCCGGTCCGCCACCGCAACATCGTGCCCGCGCTCGAACACCACATCGCGCGCTGCGAACTGGGCCCCGGATCCCGGGTCTCGCACACCTACGGACTGACCTTCGACCCGTCCGTCTTCGACCTGTTCGGCGCCTGGTGCTCCGGCGCGACGCTGGTGGTGCCCGACCGCCGCGACCTGTACCGCCCGGTGGACTACATCGTCGACCGGGGCCTCACCCACTGGGACTCGGTGCCCTCGCTGGTGTCCGTGGCGGCGGAACTGGGCGGACTGCCCCCCGGGCGTGCGACCGGCCTGCGCCACAGCGTCTTCGGGGGTGAACCGGTGACGGCGCGACACCTCGCCCTCTGGCGGGAGGTCGCCCCCCACAGCACCCTCCACAACCAGTACGGCCCGACCGAACTCGCGGTCACCTGCACCGTGCACACCCTCCCCGCCGACCCGGCGCACTGGACCACCAGCGCCAACGGCACCGTCCCGATCGGCCCCGTCCACCCCCACCTGGAGGCCCTCGTCGTGGACGAGCAGGGACGGCCCGCCGACGAGGGCGAGCTGTGCGTACGCGGCCCCCAGCGCTTCGACGGCTACCTCGACCCCGCCGACAACCGCGGCAGGTTCCTGCGGACCGCCGGCGAGGGCCCGGCGGAGCCCGTCCCCGCGCCCGGCGAGCCCGTACTGCCCACCGACTGGTACCGGACCGGAGACCGCGTTCGCACCCGGTCCGGGACGCTCCTGCACCTGGGCCGGATCGACGCACAGGTCAAGATCCTCGGCAACCGGGTGGAACTCGGCGAGGTCGAGGCCGCCGTCAGCGACCTGCCGGGCGTCGACGCGGCGGCCGTGGTCGCCGTCCCCGGGCCGGGAGAGGTCCGGCTGGCCGCCTACTACTGCGGCACCCCCAGCCCGGCACCGGAGCTCTCGCGGCAACTGCGCGGGCGGCTGCCCCGGTACATGGTGCCGCAGCACATCCAGCACCTGGACGGGCTGCCCCTGACCACCAACGGCAAGATCGACCGGCGCAGGCTGGAGGCGGACGCCGCCTCACCCGCCGGCCCCTCGGAAAGCGGCACCCGATGACCTCACGGCGCACCCTGGGGGCGCTGTGCGCCCCGCTGCTCCTCGCGCTCGCCGCACTGCTGGCTGGATGGTCCACCTCGGCCACCCCGGCGCCGGCCTCCGCGTCCGCACCGGACCGCGCGTTCTCCGCGGACCGGGCCCGCGCCCACATCGAGGAGACCGCCGCCGTGCCGCACCCCTCGGGTTCCGAGGCGCAGGAGAAGGCCCAGCAGTACCTGGCCGACCGGCTCACGGCCCTCGGGCTCACCCCCGGGTTCCTGGAGGACACCGTCGCCACCGCGACTCCGTACAGCTCGCACCTGGCGGGCCGGGTCCGCAACGTCGTCGCCACCGTCCCGGGACGCGACAGCACCGGCACGGTCCTGCTGGTCGCCCACACCGACTCGGTCGCCGGCGGCCCCGGCGCCTCCGACAACGGACTCGGCGTCGCCTCCCTGCTGGAAGTCGCGCGCGCCCTGAAGGCCGCACCGCAGCAGCGCAACGACGTCGTGCTGCTGTTCACCGACAGCGAGGAACTCGGCCGGCTCGGCGCCAAGGCCTACCTGGCCGACGGCGGCGGCCACCCCGACCCCGCGCGCACGGTGGTCCTGAACCTCGACGCCAGGGGCACGTCCGGACGGACCGTCATGTTCGAAACCGGCCCGCACAGCGGCGCGGTCGTCCCGGCGCTCGGAGACCACCCGGCCCAGGCCACCTCGCTGTCCCGCGAGATCTACCGGATGCTGCCCCACGAGACGGACTTCACCTCCTTCCGGGAGGCCGGGTATCCCGGTCTCAACTTCGCCGTCGTGGGCGGCAGCGCCCGCTACCACACGCCCGAGGACTCCGTCGCCCACGTCGACGACGGCAGCCTCCAGGACATGGGCACGACCGTCCTCGCAGCCACCCGACACCTCGCCGCCGCCGACATCGGCAGCCTGGACGAGGCCGCGGACGCCACCTACTTCAGCGTCGCCGGGCTCCTCGTCCGCTACCCGCAGGGAGCCGGCCTCCCGCTGGCGCTGCTCGCGCTCGCCGGCACGGCCGGGGCCCTGTGGTGGGCGGTCCGCCGCGAGCGGCTGCGGACCAAGGCGGTCCTCGGCAGCACGGCCGCCCTCCCGCTCGCCCTCGCCCTCGCGGCGGCAGGCGGCTGGATCCTCTGGCAGCTGGCCCTGCTCGTCCGCCCGGAGTACGCGAACTTCGTCCACGGCGCGCCCTACCGGGTGGCCCTGCCCACCGCGGGCCTCGTGCTGTTCGCCGGCGCGGCCGGCTGGCTCTGGCTGACCTGGTCGACCCGGCGCGCCACTCCCGCCGAGGCCGCCGGCGCGGTGACCCTCTGGCTCGCCCTGCTCGGCGCGGGCACCGCCGTGGCCCTGCCGGGAGCCTCGTACCTGTTCTGCTGGCCCGCCCTGGCCGGAGCCGCGGGCATCGGGCTCTGCGCCGCTCTTGCCGAGGACTCGCCCTGGCGGCCCGTCACCGCCGCCGTGTGCGGGCTGCCCGCCGTCCTGCTCATCGTGCCGCCGGCACTGCTGCTGCTGGCCACGGTCGGCCCGGCGGCCGCCGCGGCCCCGCTCGCCGTGCTCACCCTGCCGGTCCTCGTCCTCCTGCTGGCCTGGGGCCGCCCGGTCCACGGCCGCGCCGGCACCGCCGCCGGCCTGGCCGCCGCCCTGCTGGCCGCCGGCCTCGTCGGCGCCGGAGCCGCCACGGACGCCCCGGACGCGAGCAGGCCGACCCCGGTCGGGCTGATGTACGCGCTCGACGCCGACCGCGAGGAGGCGTACTGGCTGACCGACCAGCCGGGGGGCGAACCGTTCCTCGACCACTACACCGGCGCCGGGGCGGACCCCGAGCTGGAACGCCGCTTCCCGACCCTGTACCCGGTGGACGGCCTGCGTACCGGAAAGGCCGCGACCGCACCGGTCGCCCGGCCCACCCTCAAGGTCGAGGACCCGGGCGAGGGCGCCACCCGCAGGATCCGGCTCCACCTGGGCACGGAAGCGGCCCGCGCCGACCTGCTCGGCCTGTACGTCGACACCTCGCAGACCGAGGTCGAGAGCGTCACGGTCGGCGATATCACCCTCCCCGGAGCGGTCAACCGGCCCTTCACCGCGACCCCCTGGAAATGGGGGCTGGTCCTGAACGCGCCCGGCAGCGACGGCGCCGAAGTCACGCTGACCGTACGGTCCGAGGGGCCCGTGCGCCTGCTGGTCACGGCGCAGAGCGGCGCCGTCCCCTCCGACGCGCTGGACCTGCCCCGACCCGGCGCGCTCACCTGGTCACCCGAGTTCTCCGGAGCCGTCGCCACCCGCGTCTTCACCCTGTGACGCGGTCCGGCCGACCCGCCCCGCCACCCACCGACCCGTCCGGCGCAGTCCCGCGCCGCCCCCGACCGGCCCGGACCACGGGCCCCCGCAGAAGAGGAATCGACCCCATGACCTCAGCAACCGCCTTCGAGCTCCGCTCCGCCGCACCCTCCGACGCGGAGGAGATCACCCGGCTCTTCCTCGCCTCCCGCGCAGCGGCGATGCCCTACCTCCCGCGCATCCACAGCGACGAGGACACCCTCGCCTGGATCACCCACGTCGTGCTCCCCGACAGCCGGGTGTGGGTCGCCGTCAGCAGCACCACCCAGGAGATCCTCGGGTTCGCGGCCCTGGAGGACGGCATGCTCGAACACCTCTACCTGCTGCCCGAGGCCCGCCGCAACGGCATCGGCACCCGGCTCCTGGAAGAAGTACGGGCCGCCGCACCCGAAGGCCTCTCCCTGAACGTCTTCCAGCGCAACGAGGACGCCATCGCCTTCTACGTGCGGCACGGCTTCCAGCTCGTCGAAACCAACGACGGCAGCCGCAACGAGGAGAACGAGCCCGACGCGACCTACCGCTGGACCCCGGCCGTCTGATCCACCCCGTCACCCGGGTCAGAGGCATCACGTGGAGAGAGGAACCCCACCCATGGCAGACACCCCCGACGAGCGGGCGGTCGCGGAGATCTGGTCAGGCGTCATCGGCCTCGAACAGGTCCGGCCGCAGGACAACTTCTTCGACCTCGGCGGGAACTCCATCCTGGCCGCGCGGGTGAGCGCCCAGTTCGCCGCGCGGTTCGGGGTGGACCCGGTCGACGGCCTGGAGGCCCTCTTCGACGCCGACGACCTGGCCCACACGGTCGAGCTGCTGCGCGCGGCAACCGGAAGGACGGACCGGTGACCCGGCCCGCCGTGCGCATCAGCGGAGCCGTCAAACGGTACGGCGACGTCACCGCGGTGAACGGACTGGACCTGGAGGTGGCGCCGGGCACCTTCCTGGGACTGCTGGGCCCGAACGGCGCCGGCAAGTCCACCACGATGCGGATGATGACCGGCCAGACCCGGGCCGACAGCGGCGAGGTCGAGGTCCTGGGCTGCACCCTGCCCGCCCAGTCCCGGGCCTCGAGGGCCATGACGGGCGTCGTGCCCCAGCACGACAACCTCGACATCGAACTGACCGTACGTCAGAACCTCGAAGTCTTCGCCCGGTTCGCCCAGCTGCCGAAGGACCGCTACCAGCGGTCGATCGACCGGGCCCTGGCCGCGACTCGCCTCACCGACCGGGCCGGACACACCACCGAGGGCCTCTCCGGCGGCATGCGCCGACGCCTCCTGCTCGCCCGGGGCATCATCAACGACCCCCGGCTGCTGCTCCTGGACGAACCCACGGTCGGTCTCGACCCGCAGGTCCGCCAGGACATGTGGGACGTGATCGGCGCCATGCGCTCCGACGGCACCACCGTGGTGATGACCACCCACTACATCGAGGAGGCGGAACGCCTCGTCGACGAGGTGGCCGTCGTCTTCGCGGGCCGGGTCGTCACCCGCGGAGCACCGGCCGCCCTGCTGCGCGAGCACGCCGGCGAACAGGCCGCGGAGTTCGAGGGCACTCCCCGGCGGCGCGCCGAGGTCGAGGAGATCGCGGCGCGCGCGGGCCTGCCCTGCCGCCGTACCGGCCTCTCCGTCTCCGTCCTGCGCGCCGAGACGATGCCGGCCGGCGTACGGGACCTCCTGGGGACCCCGGACGTACTGCGCCGCACCACCCTGGAGGACGTGTTCGTCCTCCTCACCGGAGAGCTGTTCCATTGAGCGCGGCGCACCCCACGGAGAAGCCCCCCATGAGCCAGACCCCCACGCCTGCCACCGCACCGGCCGGCGAGGCGCCGCCGCGCCTCGCCACCGCCTGGCTGTTCCCGGCCCTGAGTGCGGTGTGGCACCGGGAACTGCTGCTGTTCCGCCGGTACTGGCTGGCCACGACCTTCGGTTCCCTGGTCGAACCACTGATCTACATGGCCGGATTCGGCCTCGGATTCGGCGCCCTGATCGACGCCGTCGACGGCCACTCGTACCTGGAGTTCATCGGCACGGGCATGGTCGTGACCTCGGTGCTCTTCTCGTCCGCGTTCGCGGGCATGTTCGAGAGCTACAACCGGCGCCGCTACCAGCGGATCTACGACTCCATCCTCAGCCAGCCCGTCAGCGTCAGCGAGCTGGTCACCGCGGAGGCCAGCTGGATCGCGGTCAAATCGGCGGTGTACGGCACCGCACCGCTGCTGGTCACCCTGGCCATCGGGCTCGACTGGACGCCCCAACTGCTGCTGGTGCCGCTGATCTCCCTGCTGGCCGGCTTCGCGTTCGGCGTCTTCGGGATGTGGGTCTCCTGCCTTGTGCCCGCCATGGACTGGCTGCGCCTGGTCGTCTCGGGCGTGCTCACCCCGCTGGTGATGGCCGCGGGGGTGTTCTTCCCCCTGGGATCCCTGCCCGGCTGGGTGTCCGTCGCAGGGCTGGCCAACCCCATCCAGCACTGCGCCGAACTGGTCAGGCACGCGTCCTTCGGCACCCTCGGCCTCGCCGACCTGGGCCACACCGCGGCCCTGCTGGTCTTCGGCGCCGCCTCCTGGCTGCTCGCCGTCCGCGGCATGAACCGCCGCCTGATCGACTGAGGCCGGGCCGGCCGTACCTTCCCCTCCGCCCACCGCATGGAGTGCATCCCGTGACCAACCCGTTCGACGACCCCGAGGCCCGTTTCCTGGCCGTGGCCAACGACGAGGGCCAGCACTCGCTGTGGCCCAGCCGCACCGGGGTCCCCGCGGGCTGGCGCACCGTCCATCCCGAGGACACCCGGGAAGCGTGCCTGGCGTACATCCGGGAGCACTGGACGGACCTCCGCCCGGCCGGCCCGGCCGCCCCCGCGCAGGACCGGTTGTCCGCTCCCCGTCCCGGACAGAGTTGAATGGTCTGACGCACGAGCGAGGGAGAAGCACCCCATGACACGACGTACGGCAGGGCCCGGCAGGCTGATGACGGCGGTCCTGGCCGCGGCGGTGGTGGTGCTGGGCGCGGGCCTGTACTGGTTCCAGCCGTGGAAGCTGTGGCAGGACCGGACGGTCCGTGACGCGCTGCCGTCGGCGTCGGCGTCGGCGTCGGCGTCGGCCTCCGCTCCTGCCGTCGCCGGCCCGCGGACCCTCGCCCAGGGCTCGCTGATCAGCCACGAGCACAGCACCACGGGCACGGTGAAGCTCGTCCGGCTCCCCGACGGGTCCCACACCCTGCGCCTGGAGGACCTCGACACCAGCAACGGCCCGGACCTGCGCGTCTGGCTCACCGACGCACCCGTCAAGGAGGGCGTGGCCGGCTGGCGGGTCTTCGACGACGGGAAGTTCGTGAGCCTCGGCGAGCTCAAGGGGAACAAGGGCGACCAGAACTACCCGGTCCCGGCCGACGTGAACCTCGCCGACTACAGCAGCGTCGCCATCTGGTGCGACCGCTTCGACGTCTCCTTCGGCGCCGCGCTCCTGCAGCCCGCCTGACCCCACGGCCGGGGTCGTGCCCGCGACGGCTGCCGCCCGCGTGTCGCGGACGCAGGCCCGGGGGAGCGACGGCCCGTTCCCGCGTGCTGCTTCCGCTCCGCCGCCGACGCCCTGCGCTGAGGGCCGTCAGCCGGCGGGCTCGGCCGCGGAGGACTTGCGCAGGACGCCTATCTTGTCGATGCGGTGCTCCGGGTTGCCCTGGGCGTCGCTCCAGTAGTTGCCCTCGGCGTGATCCTCCGGCGTCGCACAGGTCGAGAGGGTGATCATCGCCTGGGTGGGGGCCGCCCCGGGCTCGCCGGGTACCGCGGCGCGCTGCTCGCCCAGGGAGCGCTCCGACCGGAAGGACGTCTCGCGGGTCGCCACGATCTCGTACGTGTGGACCACGCCGCCGGCCGTCACGAGGACCGTGTCGCCCTTCTCCAAGGACGGCAGGTCGCGCAGCGGTCCGCCGGCCGACAGGCGGTGCGCGGTGACCAGGAAGTTGCCCACCTGCCCGGGACCGACCCCGCCCCGCTTCCCGTACGGGCTCGCGGCCACCCCCCGGTCCTGGATACGGGTCCCGGGCGCGTCGTCGGTGGTGCCCTCGTACGGGACCACGCGCAGCCCGGCGAGCCCCATCGCGGGGATGGACAGGGTGGAGGCCTGGGGCCGGACGGGGACGTCGGGGGACGGCTCCCGCACGGCCGGGGGCGACGGGGGGACCACGGCGGGGGCTACCGGGGCCGAGGCGGAGGCCGGCGCCAGCCGCGGCGGACCCGCCGGGCCGGCGGCGGCCACGGGCCCGCAGGCCGTGAGCAGGACGGTCACGGCGGAGGCGAGTGCGGCGGACAGCGTACGCGGCGGGTACGGCAGCGGCAGGCGCAGGGGCATGGCGGGTCCCGGGTGGTTCGGTCGGTCGTCGGCCGGGTCGGGCCATGCGGCAGGGGGCCGCGACCGGGTGTACTCCGACAGGGTGACATACGGAGTTTGCGGTGCATACGGCCACCAGGCGCCCAGGTGCCCGGCCAGCCCTCAGTGACCGAGGGCGCGCTTGAGCTCGGCCTTGTCCATCTTCGAGCGGCCGTCGATGCCCCGCTGCTTGGCCTCGTTGTACAGCTGCTCCTTGGTCGGGCCCTGCGAGCCGCTGTGGGAGCGCCGGCCGCCGCGCTTGGACGACGACATGTCATGGGTGGAGGACCGGCTCGCGGTCTTGGACTCCCCGGAGCGGGCGCGTTCCTTGTTGACGGTGCGCGAGGCGATTTCCTTGGCCCGCCCGGTGCTCTCGCCGCCTTTCTCGGCGCTCTCCTTGATGTGTTCGTACTGGCGTTCACGCTTGGGGCTGGATCCGCGAGGCATGGGGACTCCCTGAATCGCCCGGGTCCCGGGGAACCGGGTCCGGTATCGCGAGGGACGGATGAGGCACGGGGTGCGACCGCGCACCGCTCCTGCCCGGGGCGGGACGCCCCATTCCGCCGTCGTTGCCGTGGCCGTCGCCGCCGCGGCGCGGGGCGGGAACGGACACCGCCGGACCGGCGCGTCGGCCCGGCGGTGGCCCGGCTACTGACTGCCGGCGCTGGCGGCCCTCGGCTCACGGCTCGCGTCCGCGTGGTGCTGTATCGCGGAGCGGAAGGCTGCGAGGCAGGGCGGGCAGTACCGGTCGGCGGCCGCCGTGGCTGCGATGAGGGCGGCGTCCTCCCCGCCGGTGTTCTTCCCACACAGGGTGTGGCTGGACGTGTTCTGGGCAAGGACGTGCCACAGGAGTTCACCCTGACCCGCTGTGGCCTCGGCGCACATTTTGTACATGTGGTACCCCTCCGTGCTGGTGGCGTGGGCCGGACGGCCTGCATCCATCAGAGCCCCACACGACCGAAGAGGCCATTCTTTTGGGCCGCCCGGATGAAACCGCCCGACCCGTGGTTTGGGGTTCCGCCGGGATGATCAGCGGGCGGAACCCCGGTTCCAGTCCTCTGGGCCCGCGTGGTCACGGACGAGAGCGCAGCGGATGGTCCGCCGGTACCTCCACGACGGCGATCCGCACGCCGTCCGGGTCGGCGATCCACATCTCGATCAGCCCCCAGGGCTCGCGCTGCGGCGGCCGGAGCACCTCGGCGCCCCCGGCGCTCAGTTCCTCGTACGCCGCCTGTACGTCCGCGACCTGGAGCCACAGCCGCAGCCCCGGCGCGGGCGGCGCCTCGGCACGGCCCGACACCTCCAGGAACCCGCCGCCGAGGAAAAAGACCGTGCCGCGCTCGGGGCCGGTGCCGAACTCGCGGTAGACGGCCAGCCCCAGGGTGTCGCCGTAGAAGACGCGCGACCGCTCGGGGTCCGTGGGACGCAGCAGGACCCTGCTGCCCAGTACGTGCACCATGCCCCCACCTTCTCCCACCCGGTGGCCCCGGACGGGTATCACGCGCCGCCGGCCGGTCGGGTGAGCCGCGACGCCTTTCAGCTGTGCCGCCGTCCCGCAACCTGGCGCGCCGCCAGCCATACGAGGCAGCCGGTCTCCAGGGCGACGAGCCACCTTTCGCGCCGGACCGCCCGGGACGCCGTCCGGCCCACCTGGTGGGTCGCGGCAGCTGCCTGTTCGCGGGCGTGGTGACCGGCGGCGACGGCCCTGCCGCGCGCCTGGTGGGTGGCGGTGACCGCCTTCGCGCGGACCTGGCTCCTGACGTCCGCCCTGGCGGCCAGGGCCTCCACGGCACGGCCCAACTCCGCGCGGCCGTCCTCGACTTGTGCGCGCAGACGGTCGGCTTCCGGCTGTGATCCGTGCTCCTCGGGCGTCCTGTTCATCGGTGCACCTTCTCCTTGATCTCCGCGATGTCGGCCCGCACGCCCCCGATGGTCCGGCCGGGCACGCGGGCGAATCGGCCCGGCCGGCCTTCCGGCCCGCCCCGCACCGTGGCGAGCAGCTGCCCGGCGCCCGCCCGGTCGCGGCCACGCTTGAGGCGCGGAGCGCGGACCGGTCCGGGACGGAACGGCAGGACGGCGGAGGGGCCGGAACCCACCGGTTCCGGCCCCTCCACACGTCCGTGCTCACCGGTGCCGAAGCCCCGGACGCGCATCACCAGTAGTGGTTGCGTCCACCGACGGCGTGGCCGAGGGAGCCCGCGATCCACAGGATGGCTCCGACGACGAGGAGGATCACCCCGATGGTCCACAGGATGCTGATTCCGGTGACGAAGCCGATGATGAGCAGAATGAGTCCGAGGACGATCATGAGGTCCTCCCGTTCGGTCGGGCGGCGCAGGGTCGGCGCACGCACTGTCAAAAGCGTGACCACGACCGTGCCGTCCACGATCGGATTCGGCGACCCGCGGTAGCGGGTGGAAGCGGTCACGGCTGCGCCTACCCCGTTTCCGGCTCCATGCACATCGCAGAGGCATCGGGTCCCCGATTCCCTGAAGTCCGCTCGCAGAACGGGTCCGTCCCCGAGGGTTGCCCCGGGGCCACGGGGTAGGCGCAGTCCAGTAGGGAATCCTGTCGGGCCGAGCGGTCCGGCCACGGATGAAGGGCAGGCCAGACCATGGCGAAGCAGCCGAAGCGAAACGGACAGGACGCGACCAGCAGGCACTCCGGGCCCCAGCACGGATGGTCACCGGACGTCGACGAGACGCGCCAGCAGAAGAATCCGAGCGCCGAGCGTTCCTTCCACCCCGACGAGCACGCGCCGGCGCCCGGGCCCGGTCGCAAGGTCTCCCGCGAGGAGACGAAGGGCTCCGGAGCGGACGTGGGCAAGAGCGAGGGCCGCCGGGGAGAGGATCAGGCCGCAGGTGGCGCGGAGGGCATGCACGACCTCGGACGCAAGGGTGCCTCCGGACGTCCCAGCGGGACGCGGGACGCCTCGGCCGTCACCGGGATCGACCCCCAGGACCCTCCCCGTTCGCGGAAGGGCCGCTGAGTCCGTCCCCCGTCCCGTGCACCCCGGCCGCTCCGGGGAGTCGGTACGGACCACCGGGCGCCCGCGCCCGGTGGCTGCGGCGCCCGGAGGTCCCGGAGCCGCCGCGTCCGGGGGACGACGGCCGGAAGAGGGGTAGGCGCACGGCATGAACACACACACGCGCGACGCGTTCGACAGGTCGGCGGAGCCGTGGCCGGGCCACTCGCCGGGGCATCCGTCGGCCCTCGACAAGGCCTCGGCCCGCTGGCTCGCAGCCGTGACGGGCATCGAGGCGTCGAGCGCCTTGGACCCGGCCGTCCGCGTGCTCCGGCGGGCCGTCCGGGCGCTGCCCCTCGGCCGCGCCCGCGGCCTGCTGCGCGGAGAGCCGCTGGGCCACCCCGCCCATCCCCTGCTGGTGGAGGTGCCGATGGGCTGCTGGCTGTCGGCCGGGGTGGCCGACGCCGTGCCCGGAGGGCAGCGGGCGGCCACCGTCCTCACGGCCGTCGGGCTGGCCGGCGTCGCCCCGGCGGCGGTCTCCGGCTGGGTGGACTGGGCCGATCTGCCGCCGCGGCAGGCGCGCGTGGGTCTCACCCACGTCGTGGCGAACCTCGCCGCCGTCAGCTGCTACAGCGCCTCGCTCGTCGCCCGGCTGCGGGGCCGCCCGGTCAAGGGCCGGCTGTGGTCGCTGGCCGGGATGACGGCGGTCGCGGCGAGCGGTGCCCTGGGCGGACACATCGCGTACCGCAGGTACCAGGAGGCCGACGGCGCGGGCGCGGCTGCCGTCACCGGCGGGAAGGCGGTGCGCACGGGTGTCACCCCGGACGCGCGCCCGCCGGGCCCCGACGGCGCACGAGGAACGTACGGATCGCACACATGACCAGGCCCAGGCGGGGCAGTCGTACGGATCCAGGATGCCGACAGCGTAGGACGGGGGAGTGGGGATGACTCTCCATCTGCGACAGCACCGCGATCTGTACGGGACCACGGCAGCCGCAGCCGCACGTGACCTGACCCGTCACTTCTTCGACGACGCCTCCCGCGTCGGCCGTTCGGTGGCGCCGGAGGTCAGGGACACCACGTTGCTCCTCGTCAGCGAACTCGTCACCAACGCCATCCGCCACACGGCGGACGGCTGCGCACTGGACCTCGAACTGGAACCCGACGGGATCGGCATCGACGTCACGGACTCCAGCAGCATCGAGCCGCAGCGCCGGCCGCCCGATCTCCAGGGCGGCGGAGGATGGGGCTGGGCCCTGGTCAACCAACTCGGCCGCGACGTCCGGATCCGGCACCTGCCGAGCGGAAAGACCATCCACACCCGGGTCCCGCTGCCTCCCGCGATCTGACGGCGGCCCCCGCACGGCGGTGCCGACGGCGTACCCGCGTGCATCCGTGCGGCGCGGCAGAACCGAAGACGCGGACAGGAGCCGGACTTACGGAACCGAACCCGGGCCGGGAACCGAACCCGGGCCGGGAACCGAACTCGGCCGGACGTGAACCCCGGGCGGGAAGCCGACCTGTACCGGAAGGCCGGTCCGGGAGAGCGGCCACGCCGGAGGGAGTCCCATGAACGCGTCGCCGGGCCGACGGCCCCCCGTCCTCGTGGTCGGTGCCGGACTGGCCGGGCTGGCCTGCGCCGCGGACCTGACGGCAGCAGGCGTGCCGGTGTCCCTCCTCGAAGCCGGTGACGAG
Source organism: Streptomyces sp. NPDC058646 (assembly GCF_042716875.1). Classification (NCBI taxonomy): domain Bacteria; kingdom Bacillati; phylum Actinomycetota; class Actinomycetes; order Kitasatosporales; family Streptomycetaceae; genus Streptomyces; species Streptomyces sp. NPDC058646. The sequence continues at coordinate 147,425 of NZ_JBHXRK010000015.1, forward strand.
GTCGGCGGCCGCATGCGGACGGACGTCCGGGACGGCTTCCGCCTCGACCGCGGCTTCCAGGTCCTCAACACCTCCTATCCGCAGCTGAAGCGCCGTCTGCGCCTGCGCGGACTGGGCCTGCGGCCGTTCACCCCGGGCGCGCTGGTGCACACGGCCGCGGGGCGCGTGCGGTACGGCGACCCCACCCGGCGCCCCGCCGACGCCCTCAGGCTCCTGACCGGCGGCCACCTCTCCCCGTCGGCCGCACTCTCGCTCGGGGCGCTCACGGCCCGGGACCTGCTGCTGCCCGCCTCCCTGCTCCGGCGGATGCCCGACACCAGCACGCGCTCCGCACTGCGCTCCTGGGGGCTGCCCGAGCAACTGGTGGAGGAGTTCCTGAGGCCCTTCCTCTCCGGGGTCTTCCTCGAAGACGGCCTGGAGACCTCCAGCCGGGTCTTCCACCTGGTCTGGCGCAGCTTCCTGCGCGGATCCCTCACCTTGCCCGCCGAAGGCATCGGGGCCGTACCCCGTCGCCTCGCGGAAGGGCTCCCGGCCGGCTGCCTGGAACTCGGCACCGCCGTCACCGCGCTCGTCGACGGCGGGGTGCTGCTGGCCGACGGGTCCCGGCGCGAGGCGGCGGCGGTCGTGGTGGCCACCGATCCGGGGGCGGCGGCCCGCCTCCTCCCGGGGCGCCCGGCGGCCCCCACCCGTACGGTGACCACCTACCACCATGCCTGCCCCCGCCCGCCCCTCCGGGAGCCGACCCTCCTCCTCGACGCCGCGGGACGGTTCCTGAACACGTGCGTACTGACGGAAGTGGCGCCGACCTACGCCTCCGACGGACGGTCCCTCATCTCCACCTCGGTTCTCGGGGAGGACTCCCCGGAGCGGCTCCGGACGCTGCTGGACGCCCTCTCGGAGGTGTACGGGACCGACGCGGGCGCGTGGGAGCCGGTGGCCTCGCTCACCGTGCGCGGCGCGCTGCCCGCCATGCCCGCCCCCTGGCCCCTGACCCGGGAGACCCGCATCGCCGACGGCGTCCACCTCTGCGGCGACCACCGGGCCACGGGCTCCGTGCAGGGCGCGCTGGCCTCCGGTGCCCGGGCCGCCCGCGAGGTCCTGCACGGGCTTCGGCCGGGCGACGGTCCCGTAGGTACACCGGGCGTGCCTGCCGGGACGGGGAACAGCCCGTCCACGTGACCACGGGACGGCCCTCGCACCCCCGCCGAGCGCGCCGGGGCGCGGCACGGCACGCCGGCCTGCCCGTCCGGTGCGGGCCCCTCCGCTCATCCCGGCCGTCGCCCCGCTCCGGGAACGGGGCGCGGGCGCATGGCCCACCGGATCCCTCCGGTGAGCGCCCGCCCCGCCGGGCGTACGCACAGCCGCTCCACCAGCGGTGGGCAGGGCAGCCCGAGCAGCTCCCGGGCCCACGGCGGCAGCAGCGCGACGGCGTTCGCCGCCAGTACGGCGTAGGGGCCTCGCACGGCCAGCGGCAACGGGGGCCGCAACAGCAGGAAGCGCGCGGCGTCCCGGGCCTCCCGCGTGACGCGCAGCTCGCTCCGGTACGCGTCCAGCCGCGCCGCCAGTGCCGCGAGGTCACGCGGCGGCTCCGGGACCCCGAGGGCGGCGGCCACCCGGGCGGCGTCGGCGAGGTAGCCGTCGCAGCCGGGACCGTCCAGCGGGGCGGAGCCGAATCGCTGGTGGGCGCGGAGGAACGAGTCGACCTCGGCCACGTGCACCCAGCCCAGCAGGTGCGGGTCCCCGGCCCGGTACGCAGCCCCCTCGGCGGTGAGCCCGGACACCTGCTCGTGGACGGCGCGCACCCGCGCGACCGCCCGCTCGGCGTCCTCGGCCGTGCCGTACGTGGTGACGGCGAGGAACGTGCTCGTGCGCTGCAGCCGCCCCCACGGGTCGCCGCGGTAGCCGGAATGAGCGGCCACGGCGGCCATGGCCAAGGGGTGCAGCGACTGGAGCAGCAGCGCGCTCAGGCCGCCGATGAACATCGAGGCGTCCCCGTGGACCTGACGGATCGGCCGCTCGGGACCGAACCAGCGGGGGCCGGGCGTGTCGTGGATGCGGGCACGGTTCTCGGGCCCCGACGGTCCGGCGACACGGCTGAACAGACCGCGGCCGATGTGCTCCCGCAGCCGGTCGAGGGCGGGCGCCCGTTCCTCCATGGCTCCATTGTCGCCGACCCCGGGCCGGGGGCCCGTGCCGCCCGGGCCGGGGCTGCCGCCCGGCCGGCGTGGGGGTGCGCACCGCCCGGACTCACCGCACCATGACCGTGTACCGGATACGAGTACCTGAACCCGTATCCGCACGCGTACCTGCACCCGCACCCGTATCTGCGGCGAAGGAGAGGGCCATGACCTCGGCTTCCGCGCCCCACACGGCGTCCTCGGCCTCCGGAGAGGCCGCCGGGTGCCGCCTGCTGCTGGTGCGGCACGCCAAGGCCGTGCCGAAGGACGTGGCCCCGGACTTCGACCGCGGACTGAGCGAGCGCGGACGGCGTGACGCGCCCGAGACGGGACGCTGGCTGGCGGAGTCGGGCTTCACGCCCCGCCTGGCCCTGTGCTCCCCGGCCCTCAGGACGCGGGAGACCTGGCAGCTGATGGCTCCCGCCGTGGCGTACCCCCCGCCCGCCGTGTACGACGACAGGCTCTACAACGCCTTCCCCAACACCCTGGTCGCCGTCCTGACGGAGCGGGGAGCGGGGCTCGACTGCGTGCTGCTGGTCGGCCACAACACCGGCATCCACGAGCTCGCCTCGGCCCTGTGCGGCAGCGGCCCGCCGCAACTGCTGGACCGGCTGAGGGCGGGACTCCCCACGTCGGGCGTCGTGGCGGTGGACCTGCCGGGCGGGTGGGACGGGCTGACACCCGGCGAAGGGCGCCTGACGGACTTCTGGTCGCCGTCCCGCTGACGGCGGACCTCAGCAGGCACGCACCGGCTGGTGGTTGTGGACGAAGCGGGCCGAGACCCAGCCGTGGGAGCCCTGCAGGCGGTACCAGAGCGGATTGCCGTCGACCCACCCGCCGCGCTGCTGGCAGTTCAGGAGCACGCGCTGGCCCGGGCGGAGCACCTTCACGGTGCCGGAGTACACCGTCGGACGCTGGCGCACGTTGAGGGGCGCGTCCGAGACCACTTCACCCACCGGGTGGGCGGCCCGCGGCGCGGACACGGCAGCGTGCTGCTGCGCGGCCCACCCCGTCGCGGCCACCGGGCCCAGCGCCAGGCCCGTCGCCATCGTGCACACCAGTACGAACCTGTTCATCTCGGCACCGTTCTCCCGCGCGTCACACCGTACGGGCGCGCACGGCCGAGGTCCCACGGACCACGGCGCTCGGTGAGCACCCGCCACGACTATCCGCGCGGTGTGCGGGGCGTCCGGAGCGGACACGCCGGTCGATCCACCGGATGGCCGAACCGGGCGGGCCGGGTACGGGACCGCCGTGCGGGCCCGCGGAACGTGCGGCGGGCGGGGATGCGTGCCTCAGATCCCCGGCTCCGGCCGTGAGGCGCAGGCGATGCACTCCGCGTCGATCTGATCGGCGAGCTGGGTGAGCGCCTCGGTCATCGCCAGGACCGTCCCGGGATCGGCCTCCGGAGTGCCGAGGTCCGCCGCGGACGCCCAGTCGGCAGCCACGCTGCGCAGGAGCCCGGTGACCTGTTCGGCGGGGATGAGCAGCCCGCCCTCCTCGCTGGGGATCAACGGTATGGGGAACGAGTGCATGGCCGCCCTTCCTCTTGCGGGTGCGCACGCGAGGGGCGCCCCTCCTGGGACACCAGCGCGCGCGGCTTCGCTGCCTGGTCGTCGCTGTACAGGTCCAGGTGCGTCCGGTCGCCTGCCGTGACGGGGGTCAGGGCACGCTGCAACGAGATGCCGACGTGCTCGCCGCGCAGGACCCGCGCCTCGGTGCCGGCGCAGCTGATCGCCGTACTGCCGAGTCGGATGCCCACGTCCCCTCTTCCCCGGGCGCCGGGGAGAATCCACGCACCCTGGAGTTCTCGTGCGTGCGGCGCCACGCCGGGCGCGCTCATTCCCGGTCGTCCCCGCCGGAGCCGGTTGCGGAATCCTCGGAGCCGGGCGTGATGACGTGCATCGCCGCCTCCTCGGCGCCGGCCGCACCCCCGTCGATGCCCAGGTCCCGGGCGGTCAGGCCCGTGGTGTCGGGGTGCGCCCCTTCGCCCGGGGCCACGAGCCGTCCGGCACGGGCGCCGCCGGCCTCGGCGTCGACCGGCTCGCCCTCCCCGCCCGGCAGGTCCCCGATCCCGTCGCCCTCGACCTCCCCCACCTCGGGAACCTCCTGCGAAAGCCTCGCGCCGAGCCCTTCGCCCTCGCGCTGCTCCGCAGCCGTCGTCCCGTGCTTGGTGACGCCCAGGGGCTTCTCGGGTGGCGAGTACCCCTCGTCCATCATGTCGTCGTAGGTGCGCTCGTCGACGGCGTTCTGGAGGTCCGGTGAAGCTCCGTCGGACCCCTCGTCCGTGCCGTCCGGCTGGTACGCGTCGTTCGCCAGCGGGGTGTCGTCGCTCATGGTGTGCTCCTTGTGCCGTGGACCGTCCCGTGCCCCCGGAGGGGACGGTGCACGGCCCGCCCGGCGCCCGGGAAGGCATCGGGTCGCAGCCTCGTCGGTGGGCCGAGTGGCGCCTCCTCGGATGCGGAGCCCGGCCGGGCGTACGAGTCTGGGACGCATGGTCGTCCCTCGTGTCATCGTCTACCCGCCGGATCCCGAAGACCACTCCCGGATGGTCCGCTACGACGGCGTCATCCTCGGTCGCGCCTTCAAGGTGAGCGACCTGAGGGAGTTCATCCGCGCGGCGGGCGGGGACCCGGACGACTTCGACCTCACCGATCCCACCCTCTTCGACTGGCGCGGCGGCGGGCCGCAGACCTGGGCCGAGTCGCCGCCGTAGGCCCGCCCGCACCGGCTCGGGTCACGCTCCGGACCGGCTCGGATCACGCTCGCGCACCGGCGGCAAGGAGCCGGACGGCCCGCACCGCAGGGCCGGTGGTCCCCGGTTCCCGGGCACAAGGACCCGGCAGCCGGTGCGGCGGGTGTGCGGGCCGCGGGAGGGGGCAGGCGCAGGCACGCAGTACGCACATGGACGGACGACGGAAGGACGGCATCGTGCCTGGCTCTGCCGCAGGGATCGACGCAGTCAACGCCACCCCCGGCTCCCTCGGGCCGGTCGACAGCGGAACGGGCAGCTCCGGGGCCGGGGTGCCCACCGGTGAGAACCCGCTGCCGGTGATCACCCAGGCGCACCAGGTGACGCCCGCCGACGCGCGGGAGCTGTCGACGCTGTTCTTCGCGCGGCTGCGCGAGCTGCCGGAGGGGTCGGCCGGGCACCAGTACGCCCGCAACACCCTCATCGAGCTGAACATGGCGCTGGTCCGCTTCGCCGCGCGGGGATTCCGCAGCCGCACCGGCTCCGCGTCCGGCGCGGGTGCCGAGATGGAGGACGTGCTCCAGGCCGGCACGATCGGTCTGATCAAGGCCATCGACCGGTTCGACCCGGACCGCGGGGTCGAGTTCTCCACGCTCGCCCTCCCCTACATCACCGGTGAGATCAAGCGTCACTTCCGCGACACCACCTGGGCCGTCCGTGTCCCCCGCCGTCTCCAGGAACTGCGCATCGAACTGGCCAAGGCCCGCGACGACCTCTCCGCCACCCTCGGCCGCGCGCCCACCGTCAAGGAGACCGCACAGCACCTGCGCCTCGCCGAGGAGGTCGTCATCGAAGGACTCGTGGCGGCGAACGGCTACTCCACCGAAACCCTCGACGCCCCGCTCCAGGCGGAGGAACGGCCCGGGCCGGGGAACCGCACCCACGCGCTGAGCGAGGTCACGGGGGAGACCGACCGTGCCATGGAACTCTTCGAGGACCTGCACGCGCTCGGCCCGCTGCTGAAGCAGCTGCCCGCCCGGGACCGCACGATCCTGTACCTCCGCTTCGGCCAGGAACTGACCCAGGCCCAGATAGGGGCAGAACTCGGCATCAGCCAGATGCAGGTGTCACGGATCCTGACGCGCATCCTGACCGGACTGCGGGCCGGCATGCTGGCCGCGTAGTCCCCGGAGCCGCCCGCGGGCAGCCGACGCTTGCCACCCGAGCCGGTGAGGACCATGACACCCCTGATTCCGCAGGATCCCGACACGCTCAAGCAGATGATCACGCGCGAGGTGACGGCCCTGCGCACCGCCGCACGCCGGGACGCAGGGGTACGCCTGGACGACGACGGTCCCGCGGCCGGCCCGTCGTCGGGCGACGGAACGGACGCCTGCGCATGCGGCGCCGGTGACGGGCCCGGGCACGCGTGCACGGACGCCGCGGAGGTCCACGACCCGTGGGCGTGCGTCTGTGCGACCCTGCCGGCCATCCCCGTCTCGGCCGCGCTGCTGGTACCCGTACGGGACGCGGACGGCCTCACCGTGGACTTCACGGTCAGGGCCGGCAACCACGTCCGCTCGGCCCAGTGGCTCGACGCCCCCGACCGGCACATCGGACGCCGGCTGCTGGACGTCCAGCCCGGGGCGGCGGCCGGCGGGCTGATCGACGCCCTCGCCGGCGTACTGAGCAGCGGCCGCGCCCTGCGGGCACACGCCGTGGACTACACCGAACAGCGCAGCGACGGACTGCACCGCACCCAGCTGCTGTACGAGGCGGCGTCCTGCGGCGACAAGGTACTGGCCACGTGGCGGCCCGCCCGCAACCGCATGGAGCTGCTGTCGCTGGACGCCCAGTACATCGCCTCCATGGGCTGGGGCACCTGGGACCTGCTGTCCGGAGGCACCACCTGGTCCGAAGGGCTGCACGCCATCTTCCGCACCGACACGGGGCGGCCGCTGTCGCTGGTGGAGCTGTGCGACGACGTGCTCCTCGACGACGTCCCCCGTTTCTCCCGGCTGCTCACCGCGCTACTCGACGGGGAGGAACCGCCCGGCGCCGAGATCCGCTTCAGCGTGCTCGGCGAGATCCGCACCCTCCACCTGGTGGGCCACCCCGTCATCGCCAGGGACGGGATCCCCTGGGCACTGCACCTCATCGCCCGCGACCTGACCGCCCAGGTGCGCAGCCGCCAGAAGCTCGCGGCGACCCGGCGCCAGACGGAGCAGCTGCGCGAGGAGGCGGCGGCCGAACGCCGGGTGGCCACGGCGCTGCGCGAGGCCCTGCTGCCCACGCACTCGGCGGAACTGGCCCAGCTCGGACTCTCCGTGGAGGCCGCCTACCTGCCCGCGGAATCGGAGGCCGTCGGCGGTGACTGGTACAAGTGCCGCCTGCTCCCGGACGGGCGGATCCTCCTCGCCATCGGAGACGCCTGCGGCCACGGCCTGAGCGCCGTCGCCCGCATGGCGCAGCAACGACACGCCCTGGCGGGCCTCGCACACGCGCCGGGCACCGACGCCGGGCAGCTCACCACCTGGCTCAACGAACTCCTGTGCGGCGACCCGGCTGCCGAGACGGCCACCGGGATCATCGGCCACATCGACGACGAGCGCACCTTCCGGTGGGCCTGCGCGGGCCATCCGGCGCCGCTCCTGCTGCGCGAGGGACAGGTGTCGGCGCTCGACACCGCCCACCGGGGGCCCTTGTTCGGCCTGCTGCCCGGCCACGCGTACGGGACCAGCGCGACCCCCCTCCTCCCGGACGACCTCCTGCTGCTGTACACCGACGGCATGGTCGAGCGGCGCGGGGAGGACATCACCCAGGGCATCGACGCCCTCCGTACGGTGCTCCTGTCCTGCGCGGGGCTCTCCGCGCGGGAGGCCCTGGACCACATCATGGCCGAGTACACGCCGGAGGAGCACGAGGACGACACCTGCCTGCTGGCGATCCGGCTCGGCTGAACGAGCCGGACGGACGCATGATCGGGCCGCGAACCCGTTTTCTTCCGGAAGTCACGGGTAGGCGGTGTTTCGTCCAAGAACTACGTCGTCACTCGCTGACGACCCCGTGGAATGGAGACGTTGTGTCCGTCGTCAAGAACGCCCTCCCGGAAGCCGACCTCAAGGTCGTCGGTGAAGCGCTGCAGGGCGCTCTGGTGGACCTGGTGGACCTGTCGCTCGTCGCCAAGCAGGTCCACTGGAACGTGGTGGGCCCGCGCTTCCGCTCCGTCCACCTCCAGCTCGACGAGGTCGTCACCTCGGCCCGCACCCACTCCGACGTGGTCGCCGAGCGCGCCGCGGCCCTGGGCATCACCCCGGACGGCCGGGCGCGGACTGTCGCGTCGGCCGGCGCGATCACCGGCGTGCCGGAGGGATGGATCAAGGACACGGATGCCGTCCGCATCCTCGTCGACGCCCTGAGCACCGTCATCGCCCGCATGCGCGAGCGGATCCAGGCCACGGGTGACCCCGACCCGGTCACCGAGGACATCCTGATCGGCCTGACCGGCGAATTCGAGAAGCACCACTGGATGTTCGCGGCCGAGAACGCCTGAGCTGGTGCCCCGGCCGGCGGGGCGTCAGGTCAGCGCGTGGCGACGAAGCCCCGCGCGGGCTTCCGCACGCGGCCCCCGGCGACCTCGGCGAGGACCTGAGCCGGGATGTCCTGGCGGGCATCGGGCGCGGGCCGGTCGTACATGCGCCCGCGCCGCCCTCAGGGCCGCCGAGCGGAAGGCGCCTGGCCCCGCACCCGACCCGCACCTGGGCGAGGGCTCGGACGGGTCGTCGAGCTGCCACCGCCCGGTCGGCTCGCTCATCGGGGTACCTCGCTCAGCCGCTCCGCGCCCGCCGGATGAGGAGTCGGCCGACCCGAGCCGACTTCGACCTCGCGCACCGGAATGACGCCATCGTGGCCGCGCACCAGGCGCTCCCCCTGGACTGAGCCTGACGCACCACAGCGCCCCCCTCCTGCCCGAGGGTCGGAGGGGGGCGCTGCGGTGCGTCAGGTGGTGCGGGTGAGCGTGCGCCCCGTCTCGACGGCTTGAGGGCGGTGGCCGTACCTGCCCGCGGTCAGTGGGACGGGCCGCCCGTGCGGGCGTGGACCAGTTGTTCGGCCTCTTCCGAGAGCTTCGCCCTGCGGTCCGGGCCGCCGCTTCGTTCGAGTTCCATGCGCAGGGCCAGCTCGGTGCGCAGGACCGTCGACCGCGGTACGGATACGCGCTGGCCCGGCATCTCCGTGAACGGCTGGAGCTCCGCCGCGGCGCAGTGCGCCTCCTGGGACGAGCCGCGACGCAGGGAGAGGAAGACGCGTCCGAGCCAGAGGGCCGGGATCTTCACCATGAAATCAGTCATTACCGGGCAACGACGAACACGCCTCCCGGTGTCGGCGTCCCGCTGCTCCCGTACTCCCCGGGAGCTCCTCACGTACGGGGCATCCGCATCCGCAGGGTTTCGTAGACCGGTGGGCCGCCCATCCGGTCGGCCGTCAGCGTCGCGGCGAAGCACGCGGTGAGCAGGGGGACGAGCAGGGACGCGGCGCCCGTCATCTCGACGATGAGGACGAGCCCGGTGACCGGTGCCCGGACGACGGCTGCGAACAGCGCCGCCGTGCCGACGATCGCGAAGGACACGGCGCCCGGACTCCCGCCCGGGAGCACCGGTGATGCCAGACCGTGGACGAGGGCCCCCCACACCGCCCCGAGCGCGAGCAGCGGGGCGAAGAGCCCGCCCGGCGTGCCCGCCGCGTAACTGAGCGGCCCCGCCACGAACCGCACCGCGAGATAGGCCGCGAGGACGGGGACGACGGGCGGGCCGTCGAGCAGCAGACGCCCGGTCAGCTGGTCCCCGCCGCCGGCCAGCAGCGGGTCGATGCCGAGCAGCAGTCCCACGACCGCCCCGATCACCCCGGCCCGGGCCACGGGGCCGATCCGTTCGACACGGTCGCAGAACTCCAGCAGCCCCAGCAGGACACGGTTGTACGCGACGCCCAGGACTCCCGTCGCGGCGCCGAGGAGCAGGAAGACGGGCAGGAGGGCGATCGACGGTACGGGTACCTCCGGAACCCGGAAGTCGGGCCCGCGGCCGAGCAGGAGCTGGGCGATGCCGACGGCCGTGGCGGTGCCGATCAGGGTGGTGAGGACCAGCCGCGTCCGGACCGTCCGGGCCACTTCCTCGCAGACGAACAGGATTCCGGCGAGCGGGGCGGTGAAGGCCACGGCCAGGCCGGCTCCGCCGAGCGAGGTGTGCAGCAGGGTGACGTCACCGTCGCCCATCCGGGAGCGGCGTCCCGCAGCCGCCCCGATCGCCGCGCCCATGTGGACCGTCGGACCCTCCCGCCCGAGCAGCAGCCCCGACCCCATGGCGATCAGACCGCCCGCGAACTTGGCCGGCAGGATCCACAGCGACCGCGGAGCCCGCTCGCCGCGCCACACGGCCTCGACGTCCTGGATCCCGCTGCCCGCCGCCAGCGGCACCCGCTGGGCGATCGCGCACGCCACCGCCGCGCCCGTCGCCGTCAGGGCCACCGGGATCAGCCAGTCGGGGCCGCCCGTTTCCGCCGAGTGCGCCAGGAGCGAGCCGCGCAGTTCCTCGGCCCGGGCCAGGCACCACCGGAACCCGCCGCCGACCAGCCCGACGAGACCTCCTGCGACCGCCGCCACGACGTAGACGGCCGCCCCGCCGCGGCGAGCACCGGGCATGCGCAGACCTCCGCTGGACCGTGTACCGGGTCGGTCAGAGCCTGACGCGGCCCGGGGCCGCCGCGCCCCACCCCGTCCCCGGCCACGCCGCAACTGTCCCCGACTGGGTCAACGGCTCGCAGGAGCGGCCCGTCGGCCCATGGCTGAGCGCGGCACGTGCCGGGGGGCGCTCCAGCGGGCATAAGTCTTCTACGGCCATCACGTCCTGAGGCCTTTGGATTGAAGGGATCTCCATGTCCATACCTGGAAACCGTTCCCCATCCGCCCCTCCTGTCGCGGTTCAGGCCGATCTGCCCCGGCCGGCCTCCCGGGCGGCATCGCAGGCGGTGGGGACGGTGATGGCCGCGACCCCCTGCTCGGCCCGTGACGCCGAACGGATCCTCGCCGCGGCCGCGGCACTCGCCGGCGTCACCACCGGGGAACTCGAAGCCGCGATGACCGCCGCGGCCGGGGGCACACCCCTGCCCGCACCCATCGAGCGGGCCCTGCGCCACGCGGTCGAGGCGGCCCGGACGCCCGCCCCGCCCACCCTCCGGCGCATCGGCCTCACGCCCAGCCGGGCCCGGACCGAGGAAGTGCTGACGCGCCTGCGCGCATGCCGGGCCCGCCTCGCGGCCGCGCCCGCAGACCCCGACGCCCTGCGGGACATGGACGACGCGTCCTACACCCTGTGCGTGCTCATGGGCCGCCCCAGCACCCACGAGGCCGTGCTGGCGGCGGAAGCGCACCTCGCCGTCCCGGACCGGCCGCAGGCCTCCCGGGCGCTCTGATCCGCGGGTCAGGTCCGCCTGACCCGCGCGGAACGCCGGCGCGTGCGGCAGCGCCGGCCGCCCGGCCCTGGACCCCCTGCCGCGGTTTCCGTCGCCCGTGAGAGTGGTCCGGCTGCACGCCGTCCCGGTGCGCGCTCGCCCGCGTGGCAGCCTCGGACGCCCTTGATCCGTATCGAAGGAGGACGAGCCGTGTCCGAGGACCTCGTGAGGGACAGCATCCGGAGGCTGGAAGAGGTGGTGGCGTCGACGGACCTGCCGGAGCACACCAGAGAACTGCTGCGCGTGGCCCTCCGGCAGGCCCAGACCGCCGAGGCGGCCGGGCAGGACCAGGAAGCCCTGACCATCGCAGGGCAGGCACTGCAGACGGCCCAGGACGCCGCCGCCGACAGCTGAGCCCTCCGGTCCGCTCAGGCGGGCGGCGTGGCGGCGGTGCGCAGCAGGAGCACGGCGATGTCGTCCGTGTAGTGGGCGGTGGGCCGGGCCTCGCGCAGGAGGGCGTCGATGAGCTGGTCCAGGCCCCGCCCGCCGTACTCGGACAGGAGGTGGGCCAGGCCGTCGGCGGTCGCCTCGGCGTCGGTGCCGGGGCTCTCGACGAGGCCGTCGGTGTACAGGGCGAGGGTCGTCCCGCCGCCGAAGGGCAGGACGGTGACGGGGTACGAGAGGTCGGGGGAGACCCCGAGCAAGGGGCCGGGGTCGAGGGTCACGGCCGCGGGCGGCCGGTCGCGGTGGTGCAGGAGCGGTGGCGGGTGGCCCGCGCTGGCCAGGAACGCCTGCTGGCCGGCGAGGTCGATGTGCGCGTAGAGACAGGAGACGATGAGGTCGGTCTCCAGATCGGCCAGGACGTGGTTGGTACGGGCGAGCACCTGGTCGGGCGGGGCGCCGGCGGTGGCGTGGATGGCGGTGCGGACCTGGCCCATCAGCGCGGCGGCGGCGACGTTGTGGCCCTGGACGTCACCGATGACGGCCGCGGCGGTGGTGGCGTCGATGCGGATGACGTCGTAGAAGTCGCCGCCGATGTCCATGCCGTGGCTGGCGGGCAGGTAGCGCGCGGCGGTCTCCAGGCCCGGCAGGACCGGCAGGCTGCGCGGCAGGAGGGCCTGCTGGAGGCCGTGGGCGAGCTCGCGCGTGGCGTCGTACAGGCGGGCGCGGTCCAGGGCCTGGGCGATCAGCCCCGCCAGGGAGGTGAGGACGGCGCGTTCATCGGCGCTGAAGTCGCGGGGCCGGTCGTACGAGAGGATGCAGCATCCGACGGGGCGGCCCGAGATGACCAGCGGGAGGAAGGCCCAGGCTGCCTTGCCGCTGATCTGGGGGGCCCGGGGATAGCGGCGGGCCAACTCGTCGGGGCTGGCGAAGAAGGACGGGGTGCCCTCGGCGAGCGCCGCTCCGGCGGGCGTGAGGTCGGTGTCCAGCGGCAGTCCGTCGAGGCGGTCGATCGTCTCCTGGTCGTAGCCGTGATGTCCGGTGATCCTCAGACGGCCGGCATCCGCGGCGGAAAGGACCAGACCGTCGGCGCCGAAGGCGGGCAGGATCTGGTCGGCGACGAGCTCGACCACGTCGCGGACGCCGACGGTCTCGGTCAGGGCGGCCGCCAGGTGCACCAGCTGGTACAGCCGTCCGGCCTGGGCGGTTCCCGCGGGGGAGTGGCGCGCGGACCGCGGAGTCCGCCCCGTACGGGGTCGGCCGTGACCGGGGGCCGGGGAGCGGGTGATGCGCATGCTGATGCCGCTGGCGTCCGGGTAGAGCTGGAAGCGCAGCCACGTGTCCGGGGGGCGCAGGGCAGTGAACGCGACCGGATCACGGCTGATGACGGCGGTGCGGTAGTGGTCCTCGACGACCGCGTCGTCGAGCCATGGCAGGGACTGCCACGGGCGGGTCCCCTGCAGCCGGCCGGCATCGAGCCCGAGGAGCGACGCCGCCGCGGAGCTCAGGTAGGTGATCCGGCCCTCCAGGTCCAGGCCGAGGGCACCTTCGGGCAGGCGTTCCACATAGTCCGTGGCGGCCTCGGCGGAGGCGCCGTGCGCACGGGCGGCCGCGCCGGCGGGGAGGAGACGAGGCTGCTCGGGCAGGGCGGGCACGGCAGCGCTCTCGTCCAGGACGTGGGCGACGCGCCGGGCGGCGGAGCTGATGTGGCCCCGCTCGCGGGCGGTGGCCTCGGCGGGGTGACTCGCGGGCCACATCAGTAGCAGCGCCCCCCAGCAGCGGGAACCGCCCCGCAGCGGAGCCGCCGCGAGCGCGAACCGGTAGGGCAGGCTCGCGGCGGCACGCGGATAGACACAGGCCATGTCGTCATGGGATCCCACCCACACCAGACGGTCCTCGCGGACCGCGTCGCTCACCGGCACCGACGTGCTCAGCGGTACCCGCCGCCACGGCCACGCCACCTCCACCGGCACCCCGGACAGCACCACGAGGCCCAGCACCTGCGAGGCCTCGTCCAGCAGGTAGACGGCTCCGGCTGAGGCCCCCGTGCGGCGCACGGTGCCGGCCAGCACCTCGTCCAGCGGCCCGGCGCCGCCGGGCCCGTCACCGCGCCCGGCCACCACGCGTCACGATCCGGTGGCAGGAGCGCCGGCCACGAGCCACCCCCCCGGCAACGACCGGCGGGTACACGGGAGCACGCCGCCCGCCGTTCGCCGCTGTGCGGGGCGGGCGAGCGGGGGCGGTCCGCTGCCCCGCACGACACCCGTCGGTCATACTCGAACAATACGCCCGATACCCGACGTCCATGCGCCGACCGGATGCATGCGCCGACCGGATACCCGGGCGGCCGGCTGCGCGGCCGCATGCGCGGCGGGTCGGTCGCGGGGCGCACCGGGGGTCCGTATCGCCGTCCGCGCAGAGGGCCGAGCGCCATGTCGCGGCATCCCGGCCTGTCCGTCCGGGACTCCGCGGGTCCGGGAACGCCCGGTTCGCTCCGGGACTCCGCCGCTCCGGCACCCGGCCGCAGCGGCACCGCGCCACTCCGGCACCCGGCCGCGTGGGTCCGCCGACGGTGCCGCACGGCCGACTTGCCGTCCTTCGCGGTGATTTCGAGGTGTGGTACGGGGGTGCCGGCGGCAGGGCGGACCTGGCGGAGCCAGGCCGATGCGGAGCCTTCGCGCGTCGTCCGCCACGGGTGACGCGCCGTTCAGCGGCGGCGGGCGCAGGTCCAGGCGCCCATGCCCTGGATCGCTGCCAGCCGCCTGGCCGTGGCGATCTGCTGCGACTTCGTCGCCAGGTCGGCGCGCCGTGCGTAGCGCAGGCCACCCGCGGCCTTCCAGCTCGACTGCGTGAACTGCAGTCCGCCGTAATGCCCGTTACCCGTATTGGCGCGCCAGTTGCCCCCCGATTCGCATCTGGCGATGGCGTCCCAGTCGACGCGGGGTCTGGAAGAGACGGTAGCCGCGTAGCTGTTGGGAATGCCGAGCAGAACTGCCTGACACAGGAACACGGCACAGACCAGTGACCTGACGGTGCTTCGGGTTCGTTGGCTGTCCACGGAACGAGACATCAGACCTCCTCCTTGCTGTCCGGCAGACCGAGTCCCCTCCCGGAGAGGCCGGCCCGCCGACGACTGTCGGGCTGTGTACGCAGCACAGCACGCCGCGCGCCGCCTCCGGCACTTCTCGACGGCTGCAGGAGGCGACGCCACCCGTTCGGCTGTCTCTTCGGGTGAAGGGGCGGCGGGGCTCCTTGCATTCCCTGGATCGCGCCCCCGGGCGCTCCGACCCCACCGCCGTCCCCGAACTCCCGGGGCGCACGGAGCGTTGACGAAGTCGTCATCTGAGAGAAATCCGAGTCGCTGCACGCGCACAGCAGATGCGCAACTCCCTCCCGGACGCAGCGAACGGCACGGCGGCCAGGACGCCACCATCGCCCCCTACGTCAACGGGAGTTCCACCCGGAGGCCCACCCTGTCCTCCCGGCGCAGCTGGCTGTACGGCAGTACGGACAGTCCGGAGGGTCTGATTGACACCCCCGGCGGGGACGCCCGTCGGCTACAGGGCCGGCACGTACCGCTCACGGCGCGAGGAGGCTGCCGGACACCCGACCGGGGTGCCCGGACAGCCTCCCGGGTCAGTCGCCGTCCTCCCCGCCGGGGTGGACCGCCGCCACGAGCGTGGCCAGCATGTCCCCCGCGGTGCCGTCGTGGTCACTGCCCGCGCTGCCGCTGCCGCTCTGGACGTTGGCGGCGCGGTCGACCTCGACGACGGAGTCCGCGTGCGAGTTGTCGATGACCGTGATCAGGCTGCCGCCGGCGGCGGCAGCGGGGGCGGCGCCACCGCCCAGCAGGGTCACCGCGAGATACGCGGCGGTCCGGATCCGCCCCCGGGTCACACGCCCACGCTCTCGCGCGCTGCCGGCAGGTTGTGGTGGCGCGCGATGTTCTTCGCGAGCAGCCTCGTCGACTCGCCGATACCGATGCCGTCGGCCCCGTCCGTAGCGGGAAGCCGTCCGTCGGCGAGCTGCAGTTCGGTGAGGGCCGTGTCCATCGCCTGGTGGGCGGCGAACAGGCAGGGCGTGCTGTAGATGGCGACGTCGATGCCGAGGTCGGACAGTTCGCTGAGCGAGAGCCGCGGCGACTTGCCCCCGGCGATCTGGTTGAACAGCAGCGGCTTGCTCCCGACCACCTCGCGGATCCGCCGGATCCACTCCACGCTGCGGACCCCGTCGACGAGGACGACATCGGCGTCCGTGCCCGCCAGGGCCTCGGCCCGCCGGAGGATGTCGTCCTCCTCGGTCGCGTCCGTGCGGGCGACGACGACGAGGTCCTTGCGGGTCGCCAGCACCATGTCCAGCTTCTCCAGGTACTCGTCGAGCGGGAGCACCAACTTGCCGTCGGCGTGCCCGCAGCGACGCGGACGCTTCTGGTCCTCCAGGATGACGCCGGACGCCCCGATCCGTTCGAGCCCTTCGACGACGTGGCAGGCCACCTCCGGGTCGACGTAGCCGTCGTCGATGTCGACGAGCAGGTGGTGGCGGGGGAACGCGCCGCGCAGCCGCTGTACGAAGGCCATCATGTCGGGCCAGGCGATGAACCCGATGTCGGGCAGCCCGTAGTGGGAGGCGGCGAACCCGAAGCCGGAGACGAACATCCCGTCGTAGTGTCCGGCGGTGACGGAAGCCGAGTACATGTCGTACACGCCGATGAGGGGGGTCGTACCCGGCTCGGCGATCTGTTTCCGCAACTTGTTCCCGTAGGTCATCGTCAGGCTCCTCCGAAGGCTGCGTGTGGCACAGGGACAGGGCAGGGGCCGCCGCGACACGGCAACTCTTTACCCAAAACAGATCCTTTCGGGAGTTTCCCTAGAAGTACGCACTACGAAGGCTTTACTCACCCCAACGGCGCAGCCCGTTCACCACAGAAACGTCACTGGTCCGCGCGCTCGGCCGAGCGGTCGCGGCCGCTCGCAGGCCCCGGTCCCGCGGCCCTCCGTCAGGGGCCCTCGACCGCAGGGCCTTCCATCCGGCGGCGTTCGTCCTTGCTCCAGGCGCGCGTGTCGCGCGGCTCGACGTACGGCTCCTCGTCCTTGGGCATCCCGCCCGCGATCGCGCGCTGGCGGGACAGCTCCGCGTCGAACTCCAGCCCGAGGAGGACGGCGAGGTTGGTGATCCACAGCCACACCAGGAAGACGATCACACCCGCGACCGTGCCGTACGTCTTGTTGTAGGAGGCGAAGTTGGCGACGTAGAACGCGAATCCCGCCGAGGCCGCCAGCCAGATCGCCAGCGCCAGGAAGCTGCCGGGCGTCACCCACTTGAAGCCGCGGCCCTTGGCGTTCGGCGCGGCCCAGTACAGGAGCGCGATCATGATCGTGACGAGGAGGACCAGTACCGGCCATTTCGCGATCGACCACACCGTCAGTGCACTGTCGCCGATGCCCACGGCGTTGCCCACTGCCCGCGCCAGGCCTCCGGTGAACACGACGATCAGCGCGCTGGCGCAGGCGAGGAGCATCAGGGTCACGGTGAGTGCCACGCGGAGCGGGAGCACCTTCCACACCGGCCGGCCCTCCGGCACGTCGTAGACGGCGTTCGAGGCGCGGATGAAGGCGGCGATGTAACCGGAGGCGGACCAGAGCGCCACGATCAGACCGACGACGGCCAGCAGCGAACCGACGCCACCGCGGCCCTGCAACTGCTCCACCGCGTCTCGGATCAGGTCCCGGGCGGAGCCGGGGGCCAGCTTCTGCAGGCTGTCCAGGACCTGCCGGGTCGCGGACTCGCCGGCGACGCCCAGCAGGGACACGAGGACCAGAAGGGCGGGGAACAGCGCCAGCACTCCGTAGTAGGTCAGGGCGGCGGCCCGGTCGGCCAGCTCGTCGTTCGTGAACTCCTTGACCGTCCCGCGGAACACGGCCCGCCACGAACGTTTCCCGAGCGCGCTGGGCTGGTCGGGCGCCCGCTCCTCGACCTCCTCGCCGGGGCCCGCGGCGCGGCGCCCACCGGCGTCCGGACGTTCCTGTTCGCCGCTGCGGCCTCGCTTCGGGATGCGTGTCATACCCAGCAGGTGTCCAGATCGGCGCCACTCATGTCCGTACGCCCGTGCCCGGGCGCGGAGCGCGGGGCGCGGCTGCTACGCGGCCTGGCTCAGGGCGGCGCGTCCGGGGTTCGCGGCCGGGGCGGGCGCCTGGTCCAGCCAGGAGAGCAGGCTGCCGTCCGGGTTCAGCACGATGTGCAGGCCGTTGTCCTCCCCGGCCGCGGGCCGGCCGGCGGTGTCGAGGGTGCCGAGCTTCGTGCCGCCGGGCCGCGGGCCGCCGTAGACGTCCGCCTGGTAGCGGTCGGCGCCGAGCCGGTAGACCCGGGCCGTGGAACCGTCGGCCAGCTGCTCGACGCGGACCAGTACGCGCTTGTCCGCGGGCTCCGGCCGGGGCCGGGCGCGCTCCACCCAGGACGAGACCTGCCCCTGGGAGGTCAGCTGGACGTTCAGGCCGTCCAGGTTCGTCGCCGAGGCGCTGCCGTCCTGCGCCGTGAGTACGGCTGTCTTGCGGCCGTTGAAGAGGATGTCGGCCCGGTAGGCGTGCGGGCCGGTCCTCACCACCTTCGCGGTGTGACCGGGCACGGCCAGCTGCACGGTCCCGACGGGGACGGGCTGTGCCCCGGGGAGGGCGGTGGCCGTGACGGCACCGGCGGCGGCCGGGCCTGCGGGGGTGGCGAGCGCGCCGGAGGCGGCGCCGAGGGACAGCGCGGCGGTCGCGGTCGCGACGACCAGGCTCGTACGCAGGGTGCGGGGGGAGATGCGCATGGTGAACAGGGCCCCATCGGGTCGGCTTCGGGGGAGCGGCCGCTCCGTCGCGGCACCCTCGCAAACCTACGCATCGATGATTAAAAGGACCCATAGGGAATGTAACGGTGTCCCGGCGGTCTGCCGCAGCCATGCCGGGCAGCCGGTCGGGCAGCCGGTCGGTCGGTCGGTCGGTCGGTCGGTCGGCCGGTCGGTCGGCCGGTCGGCCGGGCGTCGCGCCGGCGCCGGACCGCCAGCCGTCCCGGGGCGGTCACTCCGTACGCCCGCCCCCACCCGTCCGTGCGCGCCGCGGCGCCGGCATCAGCAGCAGCCACAGCGGGACCGCGGCAAGGGAGAGCACGCCGAGCCAGAACGTCACGCCGGCGAAGCCGTGGGCGAGGCGCGCGGCCGTGGCCGGTGGAGGGCCTCGCGGAGCATCGCCCCGGCCGCCTGCTCGGCGGGGAGCGCCGCCCCCGACAGCAGCCGGTCCGCCGCTGTCCTGCCGGGCGCCGCCGCCGGTGCGTACGGACGCCGACGGCGGCAGGGACGGGCCCCGGCCGGTGCGGACACCGGCCGGCGTGCGCGTCAACGCCGGTCCATGCGGTCCCGGTTCGGGCGGAGCAGCGGAGGCCGGGCGCGTGTCCGAGGACTTGGGGTGGTCATGCCTGCTACACCGGTCTCCACCCGGCCCGTCCGTCCGGGACGTCCCCGAGGGAGGGCCATGACCAGTACGTATCCCGAGCATCCGGGCCCGGCGGAGCACCCGGCGCAACCGGAGGAGGACCCCGCCGCCGCGACGGAGGCGGCCGACGCACAGCCGGACGCGGACGCACAGCCGGACGCGGACGCCGGCCGTGCGGCGGGAATCCTGATGGCCCTGCTCCCCTGCAGCATCCAGACCGCGCAGCAGATCCTCGTCCTGACGGCCCGTCTCGCCGGGGTCGGGGACGCCGAAGCCGCCCGGGCGGCCTCGGCCCTGCGCGGCGACCTGGCACCCGCACCGGTCGCCGTCGAAGAGGCGCTGCGGACCGCGATCGAAGGGGCCCTGGCCGCACAGCTGCCCACCAGCCCCGCCCTCCTGCCCGACCCCCACACCCTGCGCCACCACCTCGCGCGCTTCCGCGATCTGCGCAGACGGCTCTTCACCGCCCCCGGCGACCCCGGTCTGCGGGCCCGCTTCGAAGACGCCGGCTACACCCTGTGCGTGCTGCTCGGACAGCGTGCGGTCCACCACGCCCTGGCCGCCGCCGACCACCTCGTCGCCACCTACCGGTTCGCCGGAATGCGCCCGGCCGCCGTCCCGGAGGCCTGACGGCCGCGGGGCCGCGCTCCGCCGCCGGGGTCCTCACCCGATCGGCGGAGCACCGTCCGGCGGTCCCCCGCGCCACGCGGCCGCACCTCCGACCTGCTCACCGGCTGCTTCGGATGCGGATCGGCGGGCGTCGGATGATCCTGACAGTGCCGGAAACCCGACCCGAAGGAGAGCAGTCATGTCCATGATGGACAAGCTCAGGCAGATGCTGAAGGGCCACGAGGACAAGGCAGGCCAGGGCATCGACAAGACCGGCGACTACGTCGACGGGCGGACCCAGGGCAAGTACCAGTCCCAGGTCGACACGGGGCAGCAGAAGATGAAGGACCAGCTGGGCCGGGAGGACCGCCCGCCGCAGACCTGACACCGGCAGGCGCGGGAGCAGTCGGACGTCCGCACGACCCCTGAGGTGGCCATGCACAGCACGCCGCGCACGACGACAGCGCCCGCCGCCGGCAGTTCCTCCGTCCGCCTCCAGGACGGGACCGAGATCGCGTGGGTGGGCTTCGGTACGGGCCCGCTCGTCCGCGAGGGCCACCTCTCGGGATACAGCACCCGCCTCCTGGGCCTGACGCCCGGCCTGGCCGCCGAACAGGCGGCCAGGCTGCTGCGCCCCTACCGGGCCTCGGCGGCCGCCGTTCCCGCGCTGGTGCTGCAGGGCGCCACCCCGGCGACCCGCCTCTTCGAAGGGGACGTCAGTGATCTGGCGGCCGGCCGGCCGCCCTACGACTGCGCCACCTACCTGGAGACGCGCGCCGTGTTCACGGCACGCCGGGGCGACCTGGTCGTGGGAAGGACCGGGCCCTGGCGGGAGGCCGCCGAGGTGTTCGGCATCGACACGGTGGACCTTGGAGACCTGGAGCACTACTACCTCTGCCAGGCCCTCCTCGCCGCGGCCGACCGCCACCGGGACGAGGACACCCGCAGTCCGACGGGCCGGCTCGTCGCCTGGCTGCGCTCGCATCCCCATGCGGTGGCACGGCCCTACGCGCTCGACCAGGAGACGCAGATCTTCCTGCTCTGGCTCCTGCGCCGGGCGGGGCTGAGCAGCTTGCGGGTCGAGGCCAACAACCCTGTGGTGTCGACACGGTGGAACAGCAAACGGCACATCCACCCCTTCGTCGGGGACGCCGGGGCGCTGTCCCCCTCCGGTCTCGACCCGGATCAACTGCTGGCGGCCGAACAGCGCCTCAGCGAGGCCTACCGGCGCCTGCGGCTGGTGATGCCGGTACTGCCCGGATACACCCTCGCGCGGAGCAGCGGGGAGCCCGGACGCTTCGCCGACGACGCGGTCCGCGCGGCGGACCTGCTCCGCGACCGCTACCGGATCCGGAGCGCCTTCCTCAAGCCGAGCGAGGCCGGCGACGGCGCCCGCATCGTCGGTCCCCTGGACCTGCGCGACACCGCCACGCTCCGCGCCGCCGCGGCGGACGCCCACCAGTACGGGGACGACTACCTGCTGGAGGCAGCCGTCGACTACCTCACCCTCCGCTCCAACGGCACCGACCACCCCGTAGGGCCCTCCGGCCACATCCGAGGTGGAGCAGTGGCCCCCGGCCTCACGCTGCAGATCCTCAACGGCTGCGCATGGGAAGGCAACGCCTACCTCGACGCCGCGGAATGGGAGAGCTGCGGTCTCCCACGCCCCTTGTACGACACGATGCGCCGGGCCATGACCGCACTGCATGCCGCGTTCCTCGGCGAAGCCAGCATCATGGACGCCAGTTACGGCGGCCTGGTGACGGGAGGGTCGACTTCGCCGTCGGCCGGATCGGCGGCGTGTTCCACGACCGGGTCGTCGCCGCGGCGATCGACTTCAACCTCTCCTCGAACGGCGCCGAATACCTGCGCACCTTCCACGAGAAGGCGGGGACGGGCCGCGGCGGCGAACCGTACGCCGCCACCCGCCTGTTCAGGCCCACCGCCACCGCGACGCTCCAGACCACCCGCGCGGCCGTGCTCGCGGCGCTTCCCGGGGGAGCGGTGGCCGATCTGGTGGCCTGCGTGCCCGACCGGTGGGGCATGGTGGCCGCCACCGGCACCGGGGTGCGCCACGCCATGACGCAGACCGAGCGACTCATCGGTGTCCTCGGCGACGCCGACCTGGCCCACCCGCTCCCGTAACGGACCCCCGCAGGCGCTGTGCCGGCCGTCCGGCAGGAGCGCCGCCGGGACCCCCGTCGTCGCCGCGCCCACCGATCCGCTCGCCGCACCGGGCTCCCATAGGCCGGCTGTCGACATGTGTCGGCTACCGACCTATCGGAAGCGCGTGAACGATCAAGCTCTGCGTGAACCGACCCTGCCCAACCCCACCGCGATCGCCGACGCCCCACGGCACGGATACGCGATCGCCCAAGAGGTCGAGAAGAGTCCCGAAGGCCGCATGAAGAGGCGCACCGGAACCCTCTACGGGGCCCTGGAGCGCCTCCTCGAACAGGAACTCATCGCCGTCCACGAGGAGGAAGTGGTCGACGGGCGCCGTCGGCGCAGCTACGCCCCCGCACCCCGCGGCCGCGAGGTCCTCGCAGCCGAGGCGGCCAGGACCGCCCGCACCGCCCAGGAGGCCACGCGTCCCCTGGACCTCGGTGCGAAGGGCGACGCCGGCCGCACCCGCGTCCTTCGCCGCGGCCGCCCTGCCCGGCCTCCACGGCGGGACGGGGACCGCAGGCCCTCCCCGGCTTCGGCGAGACCGACCGAACGGTCTCGGCTTCACCTCCTCGCGGTGACCCACCTCGTCGCACTGCTGGGCGCCGCCCTCGCGCTCACGGGCCGCTGGGCAGCCGGCACCTGGGCCGCACTGGCGGCGGTCACGGCGGGCATCCTGGCGGGCGCCGCCCGCCCGGCCGCCTTCGACCTCGGATCCGCGGCCCTCTTCACCGGACTGCCGCTCCTCCCGGCCCTGGTGATGCTGCTCTGTCCGTCCGACCTCCGCCCGACGCCGCGCATCCGTACGACGGCCGGGGTGACCGCCGTCGTCACGTGGACGAGGGTCCTGACCGCAGCGCTCGTGCTGCGCCCCCTGCCGTACCCGCTCGGCGGACTGCGGTTCGCCCTGCCGGTCGCCGGCGGCCCGCTCCTCGCCGGACGGCAGGCGTTCAGCCGCCTGGACACGGCGCCCGGAGTCCTCGTCGCCGGCCTGCCGCTCCTCGTCCTCGGGCCGCTCAGCGGGGCACTGGACGCCCTCGCCCTCCTTGCGCTGACCGTCTTCGTCCTCATCTCCGCGGTGGCGGTGGGCATCCGCCGCCGACGCACCCGGCAAGATCCGAAGGAGACGGCCTGGACGGCACCTCCCCACCCCGCCTCCCCGGTGCGGCCGGTCCGTGGTGCGTGGTGCGTGGTGCGCGGTCCGGGGGCGCCGTCGCGGTCACGGGCCGTGGCTGCCCGCGCGCACCATGCACCCGGAACCAGCCCATCCGGATCTTGCCGCCGCCGTGCGTTTGACCGCCCCGGCCGGGCAGTTGGGGAGGTGGGCCGGTGGGTAGGGGGTCCGCGCGGAGCAGCGAGGCGTACGGGGTTCGGCCACGCGCCCCCGCGCGCCTCCCGCAGGGACGTTCCGGCCAGGCGGTAGCTGGGCACCCGCTTGGTGCTGATCGATCGCCACCTGCCCGAGGAGAACCACGATGACCAAAGTCCTCGTCCTGCACAGCACGAGCCTCGTCCGCTCGGCGCTGGCGGCCCTGTTGAGATCGGAAGGGGACTTCGAGGTCACCTCCGCAGGCTGGCGGACCGCCGCTCGCCAGGCGGAGTTCTTACGACCGGACGTGGCGGTGGTCGACATCGACTGTCCCGGGGCGTCGGCCCTGCTCGCCCCGAGCGGCCGGGCGGGCCGCCTCGCCCTCACCCCGTCCACCCCGCTGCTGGTCCTCGCCCGGTCGGGTACCCCCGGCCCGCTGCGCCGGGCCTTCCAGGCGCAGGCCCTGGGGTACGTGGACAAGGACGGCTCGCCGGGCCGGCTCGTCCGGGCCATCCGCAAGCTCGCGGCGGGGGAGCGCTTCGTCGACGCCTCGCTGGCCTCGGCCCTCATGGAGGCCGAACCCATGCCGCTGAGCCCGCGGGAACTGAGCGTGCTGGCCCGCGCCGCCGAGGGGGACTCGATCGCCGAGATCGCCCATGCCCTGCACCTCGCCAGCGGAACCGTACGGAACTACATGGCCGCGGCGACCCGCAAGACCGGCGCCCGCAACCGGATCGACGCCATCCGGATATCCCGGCGGGCCGGCTGGGTCTGAGCCGCCCGGGCCCCGCGCCGCCGACCCGGCCCCTCGCCCGTCCCCTCCCGCCTCCTCAGGCATCCACGCCCCACATCCCCACGAGATCCCGGTACAGGGCCGACCGTGCCGGGAGTTCCGCATGCGAGCCGCACACCGCCCGGGTTCCGTCGAGCACGAGGACCCGGTCGGCCCGGATCGCGGAGGAGACCCGGTGGGCCACCACGACGAGCGTGCCCGGCCGGGCGGCCAGCGCCCGTTCGGCGCGTGCCTCGGCGTGCGGGTCGAGGTGGCAGGTGGCTTCGTCGAGCAGGAGCAGCGGCGCCGGCGAGAGGTGGGCGGCCGTGAGGGCCAGCAACTGCCGTTCGCCCTGCGAGAGCCGGGCCGGGTCGACGGGTGCGTCCAGGCCGCCCAGCCGGGCCACGAGCCCGGCCGCGCCGAGGGCTTCGGCGGCGGCACCCGCCCGGGCCGCGCTCACCGGCCCGGGACACAGGTGGGTCAGGTTCTCCCGGACCGTGCCGGTGAAGACGTAGGCCTGCTGGGGCAGCAGGGTCCGGCGCACGTCGGGGCCCCCGCCGGAGCCTCCGCCGGGGGAGCGCCGGGCCGGGGCCCCGGCCAGCAGGACCGTGCCCCGGTCGGGCGGCAGCTGACCGGCGAGCAGGGCGAGGAGGGTGGACTTGCCGATGCCGCTGGGGCCCACCACGGCCAGGTGCTCGCCGGGCTGGAGCACCAGGTCGAGGCCGTCGATCACCGGGTGCGCGCGAGCGCCGTACGCGAAGCGGACCTGCCGCAGCTCGACGGCGGCCCCGGCCTTCACCGCGGTTCCGGCCGAGGCACCCGTCTCGGCCGCGGTCCCGGTCCCGCAGGCCGGCGGCGAGGGCGCCCGGAGCCGGTCGGCGGCTTCCGGGGCGGTCGTCCCCGGATCCGTGAAGCGGTCCAGTACCACCATCAGCCGGGTACCCGCCGAACCCACCGCCGTCATCAGGGCGTCGAGGGCCGGAAGCAGCGACTGGACGAGGTAGGTGAGCGCACCGGCCAGGGCACCCGCGCTGACCCCCCTGCCGAGCAGCCAGGGCGTCCCGGCGAGCAGGGCGACGACCGGGAGGCGTCCCGCCACGCCCAGCGTCAGCGTGCGCAGGGCGGCCCACCGTGCGAGGCGCCGCGTCAACCGCTCCTGCCGGGCCACGAGCTCCTCCAGCGGAGCCCCGGCAGCGGCCCCGCCGCCGCAGGCGACCACGTCACGCAGCCCCGCCGCGAGCGCGCCCGTACGCGCGGACAGCGCCTCGTCGGTGTCGAGGACCCGCCGCTGCACACGGGCCATCGGACGCAGCGTCGCCAGGAAGCCCGCCGTGCCCAGCACCAGCGGGGGCACCACGAGCAGCAGCATGACGGGCGCCAGCGCGGCCAGCCCGGCCAGCGCGCCCACCGCGGTGAAGACGAAGGACCGGGCGACCAGCACCAGGCCCGCGAAGGAGTCGCGCGCCATCTCCGTCTGCTGAGCGAGCCGGGAGACCGCACCGAGGTCACCGGCGCGCCCCGGCTCGGCGACCGCCCGCCGCACGGCCTGACGCACGGCCCGCCTGACCAGGCCGTCGCGCAGCGGCTCGACCATGTCCGCGAGGCCGCCGAACACCCCGCGCAGCGCGAACGCGCCGAGCAGTGACCCGACCGCGGCCACGGCGAGCCAGCCGGTGCCGGCCGTGGTCCGCCCGGCGAGGAAGCCGTCGTCGAGGGCGCGGGCCACCGCGTACCCGCCGAGGAAGGTGTGCGCGGACTCCAGCAGGGACCACAGGGTGAGCCGGCCGAGCGTACGGGCGCGGGAGCGCAGGAACCGGCGGCCGTCGGGAGCGAGCCGTCGCCAGGTGCCGTACTCGCTCACCGGACCACCTCCCGGGGGGCCGGCCCGCCACCAGCAGGCCCTCCGCCGTGCGATCCGACCTGGCCTCCGGCCGCCCCTTCGGCCTCGGGTGCGGACCCCGTCGCGGGCTCCTCCCCGCCACCGGCCGCGAACACCGCCCGGTAGCCGGGGTCCCGCCACAGCTCCGTGTGCGTCCCCGCGGCTCGGATCCGC
Source organism: Streptomyces sp. NPDC058646 (assembly GCF_042716875.1). NCBI lineage: Bacteria > Bacillati > Actinomycetota > Actinomycetes > Kitasatosporales > Streptomycetaceae > Streptomyces > Streptomyces sp. NPDC058646. The sequence goes on from NZ_JBHXRK010000015.1 coordinate 173,554, forward strand.
CCCGCGTCCAGCCATACGACGAGGTCCGCGCGGGCCGCCGAGGAGATCCGGTGGGCGACGACGAGACGGGTGGCCCGCACCTCGCGGGCCAGGGCCCGTTCGACTTCGCGCGCGGTGACCGTGTCCAGGCTGGAGGTGGCGTCGTCCAGCAGCAGCAGCCGCCCCGCGTGGCAGAACGCCCGTGCGAGGCCGAGGCGTTGCAGCTCGCCGCCGGACAGCGGCGCGTCGGCGAGAGCCGTGGCGTAGGCCTCGGGCAGCCGCCGTACGAACGGTTCCGCCCCCGCCGCCCGCGCCGCACCCCGCACGGCCTCCGGGCCGGGCTCCGGGCCCGCCCCGAAGGCGATGGCCGCGCCGACGCTCTCCCCGAAGAGCGCGGGCCGGTCGAAGGCGTGGCCGACCTCCTGGCGCAGTACGCCGGCGGACAGCTCCTCCAGCGGCACCCCGTCGAGCCGTACGGTGCCCGCGTCGCACGCGGTGAGCCGCCCGGCCACGGCGGCCAGCAGCGTCTTGCCGGACCCCGAGCGGCCCACGACGGCGACGGTGGCTCCTCCGGGGACGTCCAAGTCGATGTCGTGCAGGACGACGCGGCCCGCCCGCACCACACGGACCCCGCGCAGCTCCAGCCGCCCCCGCCCGCCCTCCGGCAACCCGCGCTCCCCTTGCGCCAGTTCGGGCAGGACGAGGAGGGCGGCCACCCGGCGGGCCGCGGCCCTGCCGCGGACGACCGCGGCCAGCCGCCCGGTCACGGCGCCGACCCCGGCGGCCAGCCCCGCGTACCGGACCGCGGCGAGCAGCCCGCCCACCCCGAGGGCACCGTCCGCGAGCCGCATGCCGGCCACGCCGAGCACCACGTACAGCAGCAGGGGCATCAGGGCACCGGTGCGGGCCGTCGCGGATCCGTAGACCCGCCACATCTTCCTTCCCTCACGGCCCAGTTCGGGCAGTCCGGCCAGGATCCGGGACACCTCGCGCTGCTCGGTGCCGGCGGCGGCGACGGTTCGGGCACCGGCCAGGGTCTCGACGAGGCGCCCGGCCATGGCGAGCTGCACCTGCTGGTAGCGGCCGACGCTGGCGCCGGAGTCGCGGGCGAAGGCCCGAAGCAGTACAACCAGCAGCGGGAGTCCGGCGAGGAACGCCAGAGCGGTCCACACGTCGATGAGGAAGAGCGCGACGAGTCCGCCCACTGGCGGCAGGAGGGCAGCGGTCGCGCCGGCCACGGCACCCGGCACGGTACCGGCCTCGGTGGCGTGCGCGGTCAGCCGGGCGGACACCTCGCCGGGCGCGTGGCGGGCCGCGTGGTGCGGTGCCGTGCGCAGCAGCCGGGCGATCCCGAGCCTGCGCAGCCAGGCGGTCGAGCGGGCGTCGACGCTTCCGGTGAGCCGCGCGGCGGCGGCGTCCAGGAGCACCTCGGCGGTGATCACCAGGGCGCACCACAGGATCCAGACGCTGCCGCCGGGATCCCGGCGCAGCAGCAGGTCCAGGGTGTGGCCGAGGACGGCCGGCTCGGCCAGTGCCGCGGCCGCGGCAGCCACCGAGCAGCCGAACACGGCCGCGGTGCGGCCGGGGCTGTGGCGCGCGGCCGCCTTCAGCGCCCGGTCGGCGGCGCGTGCGGCCGCGGCCTCGTCGGCCGCGGCGTCGGACGGGCTCATGTGCGGCGGCTCCAGGGAGTGGGAACGGGCCCGGGCGACGAACGCCCGGGCCCGGCAGCGACCCGGTCAGTTACAGGTCGTGATGCTCAGGCTGCTGTCACCGCACAGGAGCAGGCTCGCGCGGCTGCCGCCGCCGGTGAGGTGCGCGGCCTCGGTGGTCTCTTCCTTCACGGTGTCCATCGACTGCAGGTCAAGAAGGGTCATGACTGATTCCTCTTCACTGGTGGTGTTCCGATGGGTCACGGCCCCCGGTGGGGGACCGGCTCTGGGGCCGCCGCGGTGGACCGCAGCGGCGGAAGGAACGGCAGGTGCGCGCGCCCGCCGGGCGCGGCGCTGCCGAGGGCGAGGAGCGCGCCGGCCGTGCCCGTGGACAGGTCCATGGACAGGCGCATCAACTGCTCGCCGGGGAAGGCCAGACGGCCTCGGTACGGGACGGCGTGCCGGGCCAGGGCGTCGATCTGGCGGTCGATGTCCTCGGCGCGGGTGCCGGGACCCGGGGTGGTGGTCCGGGCCAGGTGCAGGACCATTCCGGCGGCGCCGCGGAACAGCCCCGGCTGCGCGTAGAAGGTCGCCTGGGCGGCGCGCACGATCTGGGCCCGCGCCTTCTCGAAGCGTTCCTCCGCCGCGTGCTCCAGCCAGTCGTCCAGCACCATGCCGATGCCGACGCTGCCGGCTCCGAGGTAGGGCATCGTGCGCCACCCCTCGTCGACCTGGAGGGTTCCGAAGGCACTGGTCACGCAGCGGTCCAGGTCGCGGTGCAGCGCCAGGCCCGCGCGCGTCAGCAACTCCTCGTCGCCGGTGCGCTCGTACAGCCGCAGGTACAGCAGCGCGGGTCCGCTGCTGCCGTGGAGCAGCCCCGCCCGTTCGAGGGCGGGCGTCGCCCGGGACACCAGGTCGGCGCAGCGCAGTGCCGCGGCGTGCAGTCCGCTCTCGCCGGTGGCCGCGCCCAGGGCGTCCAGGGCCAGGCCGATGCCGGCGAGTCCGCTGTGCAGGTCGGGGCCGGCGGACTGCCAGGGCTGCTGCAGGAGTTGTTCGGCGAGGGCCAGGGCGCGGTCGCGGTGGCCGAGCCGTTCCAGGGTCCAGGCGAGTCCGGCGAGGCCGTCGTAGAAGCCGAGCGGGGTGCCGGAGACCGGTTCCTTCGTACGGGCCAGCAGCCATTCCTCGGCTTCCGGCCATGGTTCGGCTCCGGTCTCGGCGAGCGCGTACAGGACGCCGGCGGCTCCGTACCCGAAGGCGGTCCCGCCGCCCGCGGTGGCGAACTGGGCGATGTCGCCGGGGAAGATCCGGTCGTCGCGGTCGGGTGTCGCGGCGGCGTGCAGGGCGGCCGTCATCGAGTCGCGGGCGGCCTCCCAGTCCCCCGGCTCGACCGGCAGGTACGGGCCGGACGGGGCCGCGATCCTCCCGGTGGGAGCGCCCGCCGTGGGGCCGGCGAGGATCTCCTCGACCGCCTCGTCGAGGAACCGGCGCGGTACGGGGAACTGCGCGGCGGCTATGTCCGCGAGGTGGCACGCCTTCGCCCGGTCCATGATCAGCAGGCTGGTCAGGGGCAGGAAGAGGGCCAGGCGCAGGCAGGCCAGCGCGTACCGGTCGACGGAGGCGCCGTGCCGGTCGGCCGGGGCGACGAACGCCGGGTTGGCGACCGTCTGCCGCAGCCCGTCGCCGACGCGCGAGGCGGCCTCGAAGTCGAGCAGCGCGACCGAGGGTTCGCCGGTCCGCTCGTCCTCCGCGACCATGATGTTGAAGAGGTGCAGGTCGTTGAAGACGACGCCGCGCGCGTGCACCGCCTCCACCGCCTCGGTCACCCGCCGGTGCACCGTCAGCGCCCACTCGGTGTAGGAGGCGAGCTCGGCCGGATCGGGGTCCGCCTCGATCAGCGGGTGCCGGCGGGCGAAGTAGGTGTTGAGGGGCTTGCCTTCGAGGTACTGCATGACGAGGAAGTGGTGGTCCCCGACGGTGAAGGCGCCGTGCACCGAGGGCACGCAGTCCAGTCCGGCGAGCTGCTCCAGCGCCTCCCGCTCGCGGTGCAGCCGGGTCACGGCGTCCGCGCCGTCGGCGGCGAGCCCGGCGAACGGACGGCCCTCCTTGAGGATCACCGCCTCGCCGGTACGGGTGTCCCTGCCCGCATACACGCCGCCGCCGTTGGAGAAGTGCAGGGCGCGCTCGACGGTGTAGGGGATCCCTTCGAGGGTGACGGCCGCGCGCCGCTCCAGATGGGGCCGGAGGAACTCCGGCACCTCGACCCACTCGGGCAGGTGGAACGCCGGGCCGCGCACGTCCGGCACCAGCCGGCCGTCCGGGGTCTCGACGGCCGGGACCAGCTCGCCCCGCTCGTCGTAGCAGTGCCGCAGGGTGAAGCTGCCGTAGCGCAGGTGGACCGGACCGTCGTTCCAGCGCAGGTCGCTGAGGACGTAGGGGCCGGGCTCCCCGGCCAGCAGGGCGTCGAGGTCCCCGGCGATCCGCCCGCACCGCTCCTCGTCCGCCGGGTAGACGGTGATGAACTTCCCGCTCGCCGCACGGTCCGCGTACTTGGCGTTGCGCAGGTGCAGCAGGTAGCGGCCGGGGACGAACTTGAAGGCGATCCGCCGCTCCACGCAGTAGTCGTACACCCGCTGCAGGACGGACTCGGCGTTGTCGAGGCAGGCCGATATGTGGATCTTCCAGCCCTGCGCGGGCAGTTCGGCGTCGACCGGCCGCAGTGCGAGCCAGTCACCGCTGCGGTGCGAGCGCCAGCCCGCCGGTACGGGGGCGAGAGCCGACGGGTACTCGACCTCGGCGCGCCGGTACGGCGCGTCGTAGAACCAGCGGTCGGCGTCGCAGAAGGCTGCGTACCCCTTGTTCACGCCTGCTCCCTCGGTCGGTGGCGTGCTCAACGGTGTCACCCGGACCGTGCGCCGCGACAGTCACGACTGTCACCGACGTGGTGTGCAATCCGCACACGGCCCCGAGGGCCGCTGTGGTGCACTGGGGACGACGATCAGCCGCTGACTGGGGGACAACCATGCGCATAGGCGTCTATCTCGCACATCCGCGGCCGGGGAGTTTCAACCACGCCGTGTTCGAGGCCGTGGTGGGGGAGCTGCGCGCCCGCGGGTGCCAGGTACGGGCGCACGACCTGTGCGCCGAGGGGTTCGCACCGCACCTGTCGGCCGACGAGACGGGGACGGTCGGCTCGGCGGCACCGGCCGTCGACGCGCAGGTCGCGCTGCACCGGACCGAGGTGGCGGCCCTGGACGCCCTCGTGTTCGTCCACCCGAACTGGTGGGGCATGCCGCCGGCAGTCCTCACCGGCTGGCTGCAGCGCGTCCTCGTACCCGGAGTCGCCTACAAGCTGGGTACCGCGGACGGAGAGCCCGTAGGGCTCCTCAAGGCCGGCAAGGCGCTCGTCCTGAACACGTCCGACACTCCTGCCGAGCGGGAGGAGTCCGAGTTCGGCGATCCGCTGCAGCGCATCTGGTCGGCCTGCGTCCTGCCGTACGTGGGAGTGGCCGACGTACGCCGGGTCGTCTTCCGCACCGTCACCGACTCCGCCGACGAGGAACGCGCGGAGTGGCTCGACGAGGCTCGCCGGCAGGCCGCCTCGCTGCTCGCCTGAACCGTGACGCACGCGGCCGGGGGGCACGTCCGCGCGCATCGGGCCGTACGCCGCCCCGCCGGGTCGCCGAGGGGCGCGAGGGTGCGAATAGGGTGACCCCATGTCTGTGACCTTGAGTTCGAGGAAGTCCGCCGCCGCGCTGCGCACTTCGGCGCGTGTCTCCGCCGAGTTGCTGCTGGTCCTGGTGATGACAGGGGTGGCCCTGTGGCTCCTGGGGCGGATGTGGTCGGTCGTCTGGCCGCTGATAGTGGGGCTGCTCCTCACCACGCTGACCTGGCCCCTGGCGTCCCGCCTGCGTCGGTGGGGCTGGCGGCCCGCACTGGCCGCGGCGACGGTGACCGTGCTCTTCCTCCTGGTCGCCGCGGGCATCGTGGCACTGATCGCCGTCCCGGTGGCATCCCAGTCCGGTGAGCTGGTCGACGGCGTGGTCGAAGGCATCCAGAAACTGCGCGGCTGGGCCGCCGGGCCGCCGCTGAACATCGGCGACGACCAGATCAGCGGCGCCTTCGACGCCGCCGTCGCCCGCCTCCAGAACAGCGTCGGCAGCACGGTCAGCACCGTCGCCACCGGCGTCAGCACCGTGTTCAACGGTCTGATCACCGCCGTCCTGGCGCTCTTCCTGATGTTCTTCTTCCTCAAGGACGGACCGCGGTTCCTGCCGTGGATCACCCGCCAGCTCCCCGGCCGGCTCGCCACCGACGTCCCCGTCGTCGCCGCACGCAGCTGGGACACCCTCGGCTCGTTCGTCCGCTCCCAGGCCTTCGTCGGCCTGCTCGACGCCGTCTTCATCGGCCTCGGCCTGTGGATCGTGGGCGTCCCCCTCGTCCTCCCGCTGGCCGTGCTCACCTTCGTCTCCGCGTTCGTGCCGATCGTGGGAGCCCTGTTCGCCGGATTCATCGCCGTGCTCATCGCGCTGGTGTCGAACGGCCTGACCGACGCGCTGATCGTGCTCGCCATCATCGTCGGGGTGCAGCAGCTCGAAGGAAACGTCTTCCAGCCCATGATCCAGAGCCGCGGCCTGGGCCTCCACGCGGCGGTGGTCCTGCTGGCCGTGACGCTGGGCGGCAGCCTGGCCGGGGTCGTCGGCAGCCTCCTCGCGGTCCCGGTGGCCGCGCTGATCGGAGTGGTCTGGAACTACCTGCGCGAGCAGCTCAGCGAGCCGTCGCAGGAGCCGGGAGCGCCCGAGCCGCAGCCCGGCGGCGTCCCCTCGTAACGCCTCCGTCCCGGCGATGACCGCCCGCGGCGGCGGGGTCATCGTCAACGTCGCCTCGGAGCGCGGTGTGGTGGGGGACGCGGGCGTGGCGGCGTACTTCGCCTCGAAGGGGGCGGCCATCCAGCTGACGAAGGCCACGGCCGTCGACCACGCGAAGGCGGGCATCTGCAGCAACGCCCTCTGTCCCGGGCCGGTCGACACCCAGCTCCTCGACGAGGTCTTCCGCGCCGCACCCGACCCCGGGGCCATGCGGCGCGACGTGGAGGCCCGCACGCTCCTGGGCCGCCTGGGCCGCCTGGGACGAGATCGCGGCCGCGGCCGTTTTCCTCGCCTCGGACATGTCCTCGCACATGACCGGGGCCTCCCTCGTCGTCGACGGTGGCTGGACGACCCGCTGAGGATCCCGGGGCCGCACGACCGCCCCGGCCGGGCGGGCTGGTCTACCGTGCTGCCATGGAACAGCGCATCACCCTGGTCACCCTGGGCGTCTCCGATCTCGCCCGCGCCAAGGAGTTCTACGAGGCCCTGGGCTGGCGGGGCCAGGAGGTCGCGGAGACGGTCTTCTTCCAGGCCGGAGGGCTGGGACTGGTCCTGTGGGACCGGGACGCGCTGGCGGTGGACTGCGGCCTGAGCCCCGGCCCCGCGAGCGGGTTCGCAGGGATCGCCCTGGCCCACAACGTCCGGTCCGAAGCCGAGGTGGACGCACTCCTCGACCGCGTACGGAGGGCCGGCGGCACCGTCACCAAGCCCGCGGCCGTCCATGCGATCGGCTTCTACTCCAGCGCCTTCACCGATCCCGACGGCCACGCCTGGGAGGTCGCGTACAACCCGGGATTCCCCCTGTCGGAGGACGGTTCGCTCACCCTGCCCGATTTCGGCGCCGCCCAGGACTGACCGGGGCGGAGCCGTCGCCTCCGAGCCCGGGCCGAGCCGGATGCGGAGGTGCCTGATCGGGGGAATCCGGGGCAGGCGAGGAGCCAGACGGAAGGAGGTTCCGGATGCCCGGAATCGGTACGTGGCTCGGCCGCGTCAAAGAGGGCGCCGCCGCGCTCGGGGAGCGCCGCGCACAGGCGGTGGCACGCCGCGACACCGAGGCGGCAGCCGAGCGGCTGCGCGCGGCCGAGGCCCGCCGGGCCCGTCCCCGCAACCCGGACCCCGGGCTGATGGTGCCCTGGGGCGTACGGGTGGCCGCCGAGGCGGGCTGGCGGTTCCTGGTCCTCGCCGCGGCCCTGTGGGTCGTGATGCGGGTGATCGGGTCCGTACGGCTCGTCGTCCTCGCCTTCGCCGCCTCGCTGCTGATCACCGCGCTGCTGGAGCCGACGGTCTCCCGGCTGCACCGCGCCGGCCTGTCCCGGGGCCTCGCCACCGCCTTCACCGCGATCTGCGGGTTCCTCGTGCTCGGTCTGGTCGGCTGGTTCGTCGTCTGGCAGGTGCTCGACAACGTCGGCAACCTGTCGGGCCGCCTCCAGGAGGGCATCGAGGAACTGAAACGGTGGCTCCTCGAAAGCCCCTTCCACGTGACCGAGCAGCAGATCAACGACGTCGCCGAGAGCCTCAGCAACGCCATCGGCACCAGTACCAGCGAAATCACCTCGACCGGTCTCCAAGGGGTGACCGTCCTCGTCGAGGTGCTCACCGGGATGCTCCTGGCGATGTTCTCCACGCTGTTCCTGCTGTACGACGGCAAGCGCATCTGGCAGTGGACGCTCAAGCTGGTGCCGGCCGGCGCTCGGCCGGACGTGGCGGACGCCGGCCCGCCGGCCTGGCAGACGCTCACCGCGTACGTCCGCGGCACGCTGATCGTCGCCTTCATCGACGCCCTGTTCATCGGACTGGGCATCTACTTCCTCGGCGTGCCGCTGGCCGTCCCCATCGGCGTGGTGATCTTCCTGGCGTCGTTCGTGCCCCTCGTCGGCGCCGTCGCGTCCGGGGCCCTCGCGGTGGTCGTCGCACTGGTCACCCAGGGCGTGTTCACCGCGCTGATGGCCCTGCTGGTGGTGCTCGTCGTCCAGCAGATCGAGGGCCACGTACTGCAGCCGTTCATCCTGGGGCGGGCCGTGCGCGTCCACCCCCTGGCCGTCGTGCTGTCCGTCGCCACCGGCGGAGTCGTGGCCGGCATCGGCGGAGCGGTCGTCGCCGTTCCTCTGGTCGCCGTGGCCAATACGGTGGTCGGGCACCTGCGCGCCCACGCCGGAGACGAGGACGAGGCGGTGGAGCCCGCACCTCCCGCGGCCGGGGCCGCCCCGGCAGACGGGCCCGCGGCACCGGGCCAGGATCCCGGCTAGGGACACCTGCCGCCCCGCCGTCCGCGACGGGGCGGCAGCTCAGCCGGCCCATGACCGGACCCACGGCCTCAGAGGTTGTCCCACAGCCTCCTCCAGAAGTTGTCGCGGACGTCGCGCAGCCAGTGCCTGGTGTTGCAATGGAGCTTGCGCACGATCGGGAACGGCTGCGGGACGGGGCGCCCGCACCACTGGCACGGCTTCGTGCCCGGCGGAGCCGGGCTCGGGCGACTGGTCATCGGGTCTCCTCCCCCTCGGCGATCCGCCCCGCGCCAGGGTCCCTCCGGGCGGCTTCTCGCTCATGACCCCAGTGCAACAGACCCGCGGGAGGGGCACACCGGCCGGGGTACTCAGACCACCCGGTGCCTCCTACTCATCCCGGCATCACTCCTTGAGGGCCGCGATCAGGTCCCCCGTGTCCGTGATCAGCGCCGCCTGGACCGCGGGGACGTCCATGGCGACGGGGTAGCCGGTCGGCCCGGATTTGCTGTGTTCCACCTGGACCGTGAACACCGCACCGCCGTCCAGCACCTTGAGCGCGATCATCTGCCCGGTGACGGACACGGACATCACGGCCCGCTCACCGAGGCCCGGCACCGCTTCCGTGCGCGCGGGCCCCAGCGAGGCGACGGCGAGGACCGGCGGCACGTCGAACTCGGCCGCGGGGTCCGTCTTCTTGTGCAGGGCGACGTGCGCGCGCACGAGGTACTCCGGCGAATCCCCGCCGTCCGCCATGACGCATACGGCCGCATCCACCGCGGGGTGGCCCTCTTCGTGGTTCACCGGCCTGCTCTTGCGCAGGTCCCCCGTGATCCGGTCGAGTGCCTGTGTCCTGAAGTCCTCGCAGAGGTTCTTGCTGGCCCGGTACGAGAGTGCCGGCCCGGCCTGCCGGTCCCCGACCGCGTGCAGGCCCCCCGCCCACACCGCCGAAGCCGCCACGGCACCGCCCAGCGCCCACAGCCACGGCCGCGAACGGCCCGCCACCTGCTCGCGCGGGGCGAGCTCCTGCGCAGTCCCCGCCGAAGGCGAAGCCCCCCATTCCCCGTCGAGCTCAGGCTCGGTGATCAATTCCGCCCCCCAGTGGTCCTGTCCGGCCGGCGCGGCCTCGTCGGAAGCCCGCACCCGTTCGTGATTATCGCAGCCGTGACCGTCCCGGACCGGACACGGGTGGCACGCACCGGCCGGCTCACGGTGCGACGGCGAGGAGTGCGAGAACCGGCCCGAAGGCGCCGCCGAGTTGGTAGCACAGGTTGACCAGCCCGATGGCCGCCGGCCGCCGGGCGGTCGTCGTGGAATCGGCGGCCATCACCCCCAGCGCCGCGTTGCCCAGCGTGGCCGCGGCGGTCGCCGCCGCCGTCACGAGGAGCAGCGGCGGGGCCCCGGAAGCGAGGACGGCGGCGAGGGGCGCGGCGGCACCGAGGACCAGTGCGACGGTCAGGGTGGTGCGGCGGCCCGTCCTGGCCGACAGGGAGGCCATGGTCCACGACGTCGCGGCGCCGGCGAGCAGGGCGGCCATCTGAAGGATCCCGATCCGGTCCGTGCTCCAGTCGGTCCTGTCGGCGAGCAGGCGCGGGACGGCGAACAGCATCGCGAAGTACGAGGTCGCCAGTGCCCCCGCGAGGGGGGCAGCGATCAGGAACGCCGGGGTGCGCAGCAGGTGCGCCGGGAGGAACCCCTCCGGACGGGTGCGCACATGGGCCACGAGGGCCGCGATCCCGATTCCGGCAGCGGTCGCGGCGAGGCCCGGGTGGTGGGGGAGCACGACGAGCGCGGTGACCACGAAGGTGAGCAGGAGCGCGCCCCGGGCGTCGAACGGGGTTCCGTCGGCGTCGCTGTGGGCCGGGAGGCGGCGGGCGACGACGGGTACGGCGATCAGGCTCAGCAGAGTGGCCAGCAGGGCCGCCCGCCAGGACAGCGTGTCACTGAGCAGCGACCCGGCGAGCGGGCCGACGGCGCCGAAGACTCCGAAGCCGGCCGAGATGGCCCCCATGCGGCGGACCGACCCCGCGAGGTTCATCGCGACCGCCACCAGGCCTGCGCCTCCCAGGGCCTGCGCGGCGCGCCCGACGATCAGCAGCGGCAGCCAGGGAGCCAGGGCGAGGGTGGCGGACCCGGCGACGAGCAGGGCCGTGGAGGCGCGGAGTGCGACGCGCAGGCCCCGGCGGCGCACCAGCGCGGCCGTGAGCGGGGTGCCGACCGCGACGGCCCAGGCGAAGACGGTGACGAGGAGCGACGCGGTCGTGGGGGAGACGCCGAGGCTGCGCCCGATGTCGGGGAGGATCAGCACCGGCCCGTTGGCGGAGGCCGCGAGCGGAGCCGCGAGCAGGACGAGCCAGGGGGCGGCGACGCCCGCTCCGGGGGCGGCCTTCGGGCCTGCCGGGGGTGCGGGTGACGTGGCGTCGGGGAGGGGGTTACGGGTGGTCATGACGGTCTCCGTGCCTGGGGCGGGATGTTCGGGCTGGCATGGGCGGGGCCCGCGCACGCGGCGGACCGGGCCGTGGCCGGTCAGCGCTGCGCGCGGTCCTGGCCGAAGAGGGCACGCGTCCGTCCGAACAGGAAGGCCGAAGGTCTCCGCCCGGCGTCGTCCCCGCACTCGTACCGGACTCCCGTATCGCGGACGGAGGCTGAGAGCACGCCGAAGCACCACCTGAGCTCGTTGGTCGAACAGTCATCAGACGAACACCAATGTATGCAGCACCCATCTGAGGTTCCATCAGCTGCCCGGAATCCGTCACCTCGGAGGCGGGCGACGGCAGTCAGCGCCGTGAGGCCAAGGGGCTGGTGGACTCCGTGACCGTCCACCCGTAGTCGGTTCCGGCGGTGACGGGGATGCGCCTCGACGAAGGGACAGGTCCGGCGCGTACGACAGCCTGCCTTCGCCGCCGACCGGCAGCAGGCATCGGTGGAGAGCCCGGACCGCTCCGCCGTCGCAGGGATGTCCGACGCCGTCGAGGAGGTACGGAGCGGAGGGTCGGACCGGAGGTTCGGACGCGCGACAAAACGAAAGGCAAGGAGGTAACCCACTCCTTGCCACTCTCAACTTATAGCGCACCGGGGGGCTTGTGGCAAGACCCGGGTCATGCCACACAATCGGCGGCCGAAGCCACAACCTGGGAAGAGGGATCCTTGTGACGGACGTGATCATCGCCGGCGGTGGACCGACGGGATTGATGCTGGCCGCCGAGTTGCGGCTGCACGGTGTGCAGGTGGCCGTGCTGGAGAAGCTGACCGAACCGAGCGGGCAGTCCCGCGGGCAGGGCCTGCACGTACGCAGCGTCGAGCTGATGGATCAGCGAGGCCTGCTCGACCGGTTCCTCGCGGTCAGCGAGCAGTTCCGTGTCGGAGGTCTCTTCGGCGGCATCGTCAAGCCGTGGCCGGACCTGCTGGACACCGCGCCCCCGTACGGCCTCGCCACCCCGCAGCCGGTCACCGAACGGCTGCTGAACGAGCGTGCCCTCGAGCTGGGTGCCGAGATCCGGCGCGGCTGCGAAGTGGTCGGGCTGAGCCAGGACGCGGACGGGGTGACGGTGGACCTCGCGGACGGTACGCAACTGCGCTCGCGCTACCTCGTCGGGTGCGACGGCGGACGCAGCACGGTGCGCAAGCTGATCGGCGTCGGTTTCCCGGGTGAGCCCGCCACGGTCGAGACGCTGCTGGGCGAAATGGAGGTGACCGCGGATCCGCAGACGATCGCCGCCGTCGTCGAGGAGGTCCGCAAGACCGAGCTGCGGTTCGGAGTCGCTCCCGGCGAGTCCGGGGTGTGCCGCGTCATCGTGCCCGCCGACGGCGTGGCCGAGGACCGTACGACCCCACCGACCCTCGAGGAGTTCACCCAGCAGCTGAGGGCCTACGCGGGCACCGACTTCGGCGCGCACTCGCCGCGCTGGCTGTCCCGGTTCGGCGACGCCACCCGGCAGGCCGAGCGCTACCGCGTCGGCCGGGTGCTGCTGGCCGGGGACGCGGCGCACATCCACCCGCCGACCGGCGGGCAGGGGCTGAACCTCGGCGTGCAGGACGCGTTCAACCTCGGCTGGAAACTGGCCGCCGCGGTCGACGGCTGGGCACCGGAGGGGCTGCTGGACAGTTACCACGCCGAACGGCATCCGGTGGGCGCCGCCGTACTGGCCAACACCCGCGCGCAGATCACGCTGCTGGGGGCCGGTGCGGGTGCGACCGCGCTGCGGGAGCTGTTCTCGAAGCTGATGGACTTCGAGGAGGTGAACCGGTACGTGACCGGGATGATCACCGCGGTCGGGGTCCGCTACGACTTCGGCGAGGGCCACGACCTGCTCGGCCGGCGGCTGCGGGACGTGCAGCTGAAGCGGGGCCGCCTCTACGAGCTGATGCACGGCGGCCGCGGACTGCTGCTCGACCAGACCGGCCGGCTCTCCGCCGAGGGCTGGACGGACCGGGTCGACCACGTCGTCGACGTCAGCGAGGAATTCGACGTACCCGCCGTACTCCTGCGCCCGGACGGGCACGTGGCCTGGGCCGGCGAGGACCAGCAGGACCTGCTCACCCACCTGACCAAGTGGTTCGGCACGGCCGTCAGCTGACGGCGGCCCCGAAGGTCACGGGCGGGCGGCGGGACCGCCGACCGGTCACCGCTGGCGCTGCGAAGCCATGTGAGGCTCACGCGCCCGAACCCGCACGACAGGGGCGTCCGGACGGCTGCCCCGCCGGTGTCGGCCTCAGCCCTGTCTGCGAGGGAACAACGGCTTCGGAGTCGCTGGAACGGGCACCTCGTGGCCCAGGGTGCTCGGTGTCCAGGTCGCCGAAGACGAAGGCCCCGCCGTGCAGCACATGACGGCGCCTCGGGCCTCCCGCGGGCGCGGGCCTGCCGGCGATCACATCGGCGTCTGCCCTTCCGGTGTACGGGTCGCGCCGGACCGGTCCGCCCGGGCCGGGGAAGGGCCCACCTCCAGACGGGGCCAGTCCGCGAGGTCCCGCAGCAACTGCCGGTCGTGCGTGGCGACCACGACGGCGGCGCTCGTGGCACGGATCGCGTCGGTCAGCTCGTCGACCAGCACCGACGACAGGTGGTTGGTCGGCTCGTCGAGCAGGATCAGCCCGGGCCGCCCGGCCAGCGCCAGCGCCAGGTCGAGGCGCCGCCGCTGGCCCTGCGACATCCGGCCGACCGGCGTGCACAGCGCCTCCGGGTCCAGCAGCCCGAGCGCCACGAGAGGGACGGCGTCGGCGTCGCGAAGGGTCCCGCGGGCCACCAGCCGTCCCACGTGGCGGGCGTACACCTCGTGGGCGGTGAGCCCGGGGTCCTGTTCGGCGGTCTCCTGGGTGACCCGGACGACCCGTGCGCCCCGTGCGGTGCGGACGTGCCCGGCCGTGGGCTCGAGCGAACCGGCCAGCACCGCGAGCAGCGTGGACTTGCCGGCACCGTTCGGTCCGGTGACGAGCAGCCGGTCGCCGCCGTCAAGGGTGAGGTCGACCGGGCCGGCCAGCCGCCCGTCGACGGCGACGCCGTGCGCCCCCAGCTGCGGCGTACCCGGCCGGACACCGAGGTCCGGCCACCGCAGCGCGGGCGGCGGTTCCGGCACGTCGAGGAGGTGTGCCGCCAGCGCCTCCCGCTGCCGGTTGAAGGCCTGGACGACACCCGGCGCACGGGACTGGCGCTGGTGCTTCGCGGTCCCCTTGTCGGGCCGCCAGCCGGTGGAGAGCCGGTCCCGGGCCTTCGACACCGCGTCCTGCAGCCGCCGGTGCTCGGCCTGCTGTTCCTCGTGGTCCTGCTCCCAGTGCTCACGTTCGCGGCGCCGGCCCTCCTGCCAGGCGTCGTAGCCGCCGGAGTACAGGCGCGCCTTCCCGTCGCGGGTCGGGTCGAGGTCGAGGAACCGGTCCGCGACGTCGCGCAGCAGCGCCCGGTCGTGGCTGATGACGGCGAGGCCGCCGTCGTGTTCGCGCAGCCTGCGGGTCAGGAAGTCCAGCCCGCCGGCGTCGAGGTGGTTGGTCGGCTCGTCGAGCAGCAGGACTTCGTGCCGCGCGCCGAGCAGGCACGCCAGCCGGACGCGGTAGCGCTGCCCGACCGACAAGGTCGCCAGCGGACGGTCGCGGTCGGTGCACGCACCGAGGGACTCCAGGGCGACGTCGACACGGCGTTCGGCGTCCCACGCGTCGAGCCAGGTGGCGGCGTCCAGTGCGGCGGCGTACCGGTCGGCGGCGGCCGGATCGCCCTCGGCCATGGCGAGGGTCGCCTCGTCCAGCGCGGCGAGGGCGGCGAGCGAGGCGGCCAGTGCCTGCGCAGTCAGCGTGCCGACGGTCTCACCGTCGCGTGCGGACAGCTCCTGGCGGGCCAGGCCGATGGTGCCGGCCGGGTGCACGGTGCCCTCGTCGGGCGTGATCAGCCCGGCGAGGACGTGCAGCAGCGTCGTCTTGCCACGGCCGTTCTCGCCGACGACGGCGATGCGTGACCGGGTTGAGACGGTGACCGAGACGTCGTTCAGGATGCGCCGGGACCCGCGGGTGACGCTCACGCCTTCGGCGCGGACGTGTGCGCTGTCGCCCGCTGCGACGGGCAGGGACACGGCACGGGGGGTCGGGGTGGGGTTCAAGGGAAGCTCCGCAGCTCGCAGGGGAGCCGGGCAGCGGAAGGTGGCCGCCCGGCGGGACCGGGACGGCGAGCGCAGATTCAGCAAGGAGAGGGCGCCGCCGTCAGCGGGCGGTGCGCAGCCTCTGGGACCAGATACCTCGTGCCATGACGGCCATGGTAGCAACGGGTCCGCCCCTGTTCCTCCGGATTACGGCGGCTCCCCGTGGGCCCCCTCGGCCCTCCGACCTGCGAGGATCCGGTGCGTCCGGTGCGTCCGGTGCGTCCGTTCGGCCGGCGGCCCTGGACCCGGCTACGGGGGTGCCGGGGCCCCGGCTCCGCGCGAGCTCATGTACCCCGGGTACCCCGGGCCTTCCGGCTGCTCTCCTGCCGATGGAGGTCATCGCCAGGGGCGCCGTGTCCTCCGTTCCGGTCCTGCCGGACCCGACTCCCGCGTCGGTCCGGGGATCCGGCCCCGGCGTGGTGATGATGGGGTGGGCACATCCCGGGCGAGGGGCGCCGGGGGCTGCTCCGGTGAGTCGCTCCTCGCTCCTCGCTCCTCGCCACTCGCTCCTCGTTTCCCGTTCCCGCCGCTCCGCCGGAAGGTTTCCGCATGAGGCACACGGCCCGTTCCGCCGGGCAGCTGTTCGGTGTCGTGTCCCTGGTCGTTTCCTCGGTGCTGTTCTCGGCAGCGGTACCGTCGGCCGCCGTTCCGGGCGACGTCCGGTTCGCTGCGCGTACGGGCCTGTCCTGCCCGGGGACGCAGCTGTGCCCGCCCGAGGCCGGGCCGGGTGATCCGGGGGATCCGGTGGGGGAGGTCGTCTCCGTCACCCCCGACGCCGGCCCGCGCAGCGGCGGGTTCACTGTGACCCTGGCCGGAACCGGCCTGACCCCCTACACGCGCGTCCTGTTCGGAGTCCTGGACGACCAGGGCTGCTTCGTCGGACAGGAGGCACCGGACGCGGTCGTCCTCAGTGACACCACCGTCGTAGCCACCGCCCCCGCATGGCCCTCGGAGGCCGGGGTCAGCGTCGTCGCCGCGACCCCCGACGGCCGGTTCACCGCACCGCTCGCCTTCACCTACCTCGACTGAACGCGCCGGGCCCTCGCCCGCCGCGCCGCCGAGGCGGTACGGTCCCGGCCGGAGTCCTGCCGCCCCACACGCCGCAGGGGCAGCTGCCGACGACGTCGGCCGCTGCCCCTGCGCTGTCACCTGGTGTCAGTGCGCGCCGAGGTGGAAGTACTCCGCCCACTCCTTCTCGCCCTCGCTCGCGCAGGTCGAGGTGTACACGGGACCGAACGCCGCCGGAACGGCCGCGGCCGACGAGCAGTTGGACGCGAAGGCCGCGTGTCCGCCGGAGAAGGCGTTGCTCTCGCCGTCGTCGGCCAGTGCGGCTCCGGTGCCGCCCAGCAGGATGCCCGCGGCCAGGACGGAAGCGGTGAGGACAGAGCGCATGCGCATGACTAACTCCCAATATCGCTGGATGACGTGCAGGAATGCGTGCACGTCGACCGGCTCAACATCACGGGCAAGTCACGAGAAACGGCATGTCACTCCAATGGCCCGGGTGAACAGCCGGAACGCCGTCCTGCTCATCCCGGCGGGGCAGTTTCCAGGTCATGGTGGCCGACCCCGCATTCCTCGACCGGGTGCGCCGAGGTGCTCGCACGGGCCCGTACTCCGGGCCCGCACGTGTCCGGTCAGGAGTGTGCGGGCCGGAGTCAGCCGGGCAGGTCCAGCCGGGTGTCGGGGTCGGCCGGGGGGAGGGGCACGGGGCTGGTGCCCTGGTAGTCACGTGCGATGCCCTCCGAGGGGCGGGTGTGCTCGGCGGCTTCGGCCAGCCACCGCCAGATCCGTGCGGAAGCATCGGTCACGGGAGGTCCTCTTGCTCAGGAGATCCAGGTCGTGAGGGTGAAGCGGTGGTCGGAGAACCTGCCCGACGGGCAGGTCGACGGGACGACTTCGTGGAAGGCGCTCGACGGGAAGAACACCAGCGAATCGTGGTCGGGCTCGATCGTCCGCCAGGATTCGGCCCGTTCTGCCCGGCCGCCGCGCACGGCGGTGTCGTACAGGCGCAGTTGTCCGCCGCCGAAGCCGCGCGGGCGGCGGTGCAGGTAGTAGACCGCGGAGAGGGCCGTGGCGACGTCCGGGACGTGGGAGGCGTCCGTGTGGACGCCGAAATGGCCGCCCTCGCCGTGGGAGCTCAGCACCGTGAGCGAACGGGAGAGCGGTGTGCGGTGCCCGAGCACCTCCTGCACCAGCGGGAGGCAGTCCGCCAGATGACGGCTGAGCACGGGGCTGGACACCGGCAGGACCAGGGAGTCGCGGCCCTTGACGGAGAGCCGGCCGGTGAGCGGGTCCATCACGGTGCCCGCGGCGAAGTGCTCCTCACGGGAGATCGCGTAATCCAGCAGGGCGTCGGACCGTTCGGCGCCCAGGAAATTCTCGAATCGGCAGACCGGTGCCGGTACGACCAGCTCCGGAGACCAGCTCTTTGCGGACGACAGCACACCGGTGCCGATCTCGGTGCGCCCGGTCATTTCCCTCGTGTGACCACCCATGGAGGAGGACCGTACGTCGGGTGCGGATCCGGCCACAGGAGCATGCGGGGGCGCACCGTGGTACGTCGTACGAGGCTCCGTGCAGCCATTCGTCCGTGTCGGGCGACGGAAGCGGAGGCGGGGCCCCGACGAAACCTTTCGCCTCGGGAGCCGTGGTTCCCTGGGGTCACAGTCCCAGGCTGATGGCCAGGCGGGTGAGTTCGGCGGTGGTGTGGACGTTCAGCTTGGCGCGGATGCGGCGGAGG